>NZ_JBHVER010000004.1:0-118941 GCF_042802195.1 Kitasatospora sp. NPDC057500
GCGCCGGGTCGTCGTCCCGTCAGGCCCCGTCCAGGGTCTCCAGCAGCGCCGCCAGGAACTCCTTCGGCCGCTCCAGGTGCACGGTGTGCCCGGCGCCCTCGACGACCACCTCGCGCACCCGTCCGCCGGCGGCGGCGTAGCGGTCGAGGACGGCGCGGGTCTGCGCGACCATCGGCTGCGCCGGGCAGGCCTCGGCGCCGGGCCAGCCCGGGACGGCGCCGAGCGACCCCAGGTGGGCGAGGTCGAAGAGCGAGGTGTCGGAGACGATCACGTCGGCCGAGCCGCGGATCCACAGGATCGGCGGCTTCGGTTCGACCAGCTCCAGGTCGTCGATCCGGAAGTGGGTCGGCGCCATGGAGTTGAGCACTCCCCGCCCGCCGGGCGCGGAGCCCGGCCAGGTGTCGCTCGGCCGGACGTCGCCGGGGTAGTGGTCCTCCCCGGTCCGGGTGGTCAGCATGGCGGCCACGTAGCGGTCCGGATCGGCGAGCGGCTCGCTGACGTAGGCGGTGTCCAGCACCGAGCGCGGCGCGAACGGCGACCCGGCGCCCGGTTCGCCCTCGCCCAGCAGCCGGACGAACTCGGGAGCCGCGCCGCCGGCGCCGGAGCCCGCGCCGTCGGGCGAGTTGAGCCTGCCGTCCACCCCGTGGGTGCCGCCGAAGCCGTACGGGGAGACCGGGTTGACCAGGGTGAGCGAGCGGACCAGTTCCGGGTGGTCGCGCAGCAGTTGCAGCGCCACCCCGCCGCCCATGCTCCAGCCGACCAGGTGCACCGGGCCGAGGGCCAGCGTCCGGAGGAAGGAGAGCAGGTCCTCGCTGTGGTCGCGCAGGCCGCGGGTGGCGTCCACCGGCAGCGGCTCGG
Source organism: Kitasatospora sp. NPDC057500 (assembly GCF_042802195.1). Taxonomy (NCBI): domain Bacteria; kingdom Bacillati; phylum Actinomycetota; class Actinomycetes; order Kitasatosporales; family Streptomycetaceae; genus Kitasatospora; species Kitasatospora sp. NPDC057500. Next base: position 859 of record NZ_JBHVER010000004.1, read on the forward strand.
TGCCGCCGAAGCCGCGCAGGTCGGGGGCCAGCGGACGGAAGCGGTCGGGCAGGGCGGCCATGGTCGGGTGCCAGAAGACACCGGAGGAGACGTTGCCGTGCACCAGGACGACGGGCTCGCCCGTCGTGCGGCCCTCGATCTCGGCGTGGTTCACGGTCAGCCGGCCGGTGGCCGTCGGTCGATCGGTGATCATCGGGCGTGTTCCTCAGTTCAGCCAGCCGGCGACCTGCGCGTTCGCCGCGCCGTCCCAGCCGAGTTGCAGGTGGTTGGCGAGGGTGATCAGCGCGGTGCCGCCGACGGTGGCGATGCCGGTGGTGTCCAGCGCGCTGGCCACGAAGACCACGCCGTCGCTGGGGCCGCGGTTCTCGTTGAAGATGCCGACGACGCTGGGCGCGCCGCCCGCCATCAGGTAGGTCGTCACCGAGGCGGGCACCCCGGCCTGGTGCAGCGGGGCGATCAGCGAACCGGCGTTGATCGCGGCCTGGATGCCGCCGCCCTCGGTGTAGAAGCCCTGACCGCCGTGGTAGGTGGTGTACCAGTCCTGCTGGGTCTGGTCGATGCCGAAGACCGAGTCCCAGCGGGCCAGCATCTGCCGCTGCCCGGGGTAGACGTCGTAGCCGCCCGAGGGGGCGAAGGAGAACTCCGGGTGCGCGGTGTAGGTGCCGTAGCAGGTCATCCGCAGGTGCGGCGCGGGGGCGTTGACCTGGCCGCCGCACTGCGGCCAGATGGAGAAGTCGTGGGCCCAGCCGTGGGCGAAGGGGTAGTCGTAGCCGCCGTTCGGGCCGCCGACGGTGACCAGCTTGCGCACGTCGCCCGCGAACGGGCGGCCCCAGGAGGGCTTGACCGAGGAGACGTAGGAGCGGGCGGACATCTCGCCCTTGCTCCAGCCCACCACGTCCACCTGGGGGACGCCGAGCTTGGCGCGGATCAGCGCGACGGCGTCGCCGACCGCCTGGGCCTGCATCAGGTTGTCGCCCTGCTTGTGCGCGAAGCCGACCGCGAAGACCCGGTAGCCGCGCCCGGACAGGTACTGCATCAGGCCGGTGTTCGGACAGGAGAGGGAGCCGCAGCCGTAGCCGCCGCTCTCGCCGGGGTTGGCCCAGGCCCGGTCGGGGTTGTCGTTGGCGCCGTGCACCAGCAGCACCGGGACCTGGTGCGCGCCGGTGTTCCAGCCCGGGGCGGAGTAGAGCAGGAAGCGGCCGGAGTAGGGCTGCTTGACGCCGCCGAAGAAGGTGAGCCGCTGGCCGTCCTGGTTGCCGCGGCCGTCCGGCGGGTACTGCTCCTGCTTGAAGCCGGTCGTGGTGTCGAGGTAGCGCTCGACGCGGTCCCAGCCGTTGGCGACACTGCCGTAGGTCGCCTCCAGCGTCAGGTAGGACGGCACCGCCGCCGAAGCGGACCCCGACGGGACGACCGCGCCGATCAGCGCGAGCACGCTCGCGAGCAGCCAGCCGAAGCCCCTGCGCCTACCACGTCCGCTTCCCCACATGCCGCGTTCACTCCTCCACGCCGAGGTCCAGTGCGTGCGTGACACCCTAGGAACGGCGCGGCCGTCCCCCTATGGCGGCGGCACCCACCTCGGGCGTCACGGTGTGGGGGTCGGCCACATGGTCAGGAGCGGCCGGCCGGGGCGGTGGACCGTCCGGCGGAGCTCTGCCGGGCGAGTGGCGGGACGTGCGGCGCTGCCGCGCCCCTGCCGAGTGCCGCCATCACCTCGCGAAGCTGGGCGAGGGGCTCCGGGCCGCAGACCCGGAGCACCACCGTCTGCGCGCCCGCCTCCCCGAGCGCGTGCAGCGCCGCCGCCGCCTCGGCCGCCGTACCGCCCGCCGCGAACGTCGCGGCCTCGTCGCGCCCCAGCCACTGCGCGTGTCCGGCGACGGCCTCCCGCAGCGCGGGGGCCGCAGCCGCTCCCACGCCGAGGAAGGTGAAGACGGTGACCGTGTGGTCCGCGCCGGCGCCGCCGCGCTCCGCGGCCGCGCGGACCGCGAGCAGGTCCCGCGGACCGTGGCCCTCGGCCACCAGCGTGCCCTGCGCGGCACGGCCGGCCAGCTCCAGGGACTTGGGCGAGACGACGCCCGCGATCACCGGGGGAACCGCGTCCTTCGCCGGCGGGTGGACCAACTGCACGCCGTCGAGCCGCAGTTCACGCCCGTCCACGGTGACGCGCTCGCCGCGCAGCAGACCGCGCACCGCGGTGAGGGCCTCCTCCAGCAACGCCAACGGCGACCGCGGGGCCACGCCGGCCTGACGCATCCACTCCCGCACCCCGTGGCCGATCCCGGCCACCAGCCGACCGGGGAAGACCCGGGCCAGGGTGGCCACCTCCATCGCCAGCAGCGCGGGACTGCGCAGCGGCGCGGGCGCGATCCCGATGCCGACCCGCAGCCGTTCGGTCGCCCCGAGCGCGACCGCCGCCGCCGAGACCCCGCCGTTCCACCCCAGGTCCTCGACGACCCACAGGTCGTCCGCCCCCAGCGCCTCGGCCTCCCGCGCGAAGGCGGGCAGCCCGGCGGGGTCCCAGGAGCGGTCGAACATCACACCGATACGAAAGGCCGTCATGACCGGTCAACCTACCTCCCCGCACCGCCCGGGCGCAGGGGGCGGCTCCGGCTCGGGGGAGGGCGTGCGGGTGGGAGCTCCGCGCTCCCGCGCGCTGCACGGGGTCGCGGGTGAGGCGCGCAGCGGCACGAGCGCCCGGGTATCGGGAAGTGGGAAGCGGACGGTCTCGGGAGGTTCTGTGAGCGAGCAGGAAGCGTCACCGGTCTCGATCTTCTACCGCCGTGACGGCCTCGGGCCCGGCGCGGCGCTGGGGGAGGCCCAGCGAGGGGAGCCGGTGCAGCGGGTCCGGGACTTCTGGCTGCACCGGGTCGGCGAGTTCTGGCTGGTCACCCGGCACGCGGACGTGCGGCGCGTGCTGGCCGACCAGGAGACCTTCGCGATGTACGACCCGGACCGTGCCCCGGTGCTGCCGAACGAACTCCTCAACATGGACCCGCCGGAGCACACGCGGCTGCGCCACGTCCTGACGCCGGAGTTCACCGGGAGGCGGATCCGCGCGCTGGAGCCGATGATCCGCACCCTGGTCGGCGAGCTGGTCGACGCCATGGAGGCACGCGGGCCGGAGGCGGACCTGATGGCCGACTTCGCCCTGCCGCTGCCGCTCGGGGTGATCTGCGCGATGCTCGGCGTGCCCGGCCTCGACCAGGCGGAGTTCCACCGCTGGTCCCGGGTCACGCTGGACCTCGGGCTCCCCATGGAGGAGCGGCTCGCGGCCGGCCGGGAGTCGCACGCGTACATGGCCTCGCTGGTGGCGGAGAAGCGGCGCAGCCCGGACGAGGGGATGATCGGCATGCTGGTGCGGGAGCACGGCGGCGCGGTGTCGGACGCCGAACTGGTCGGCGTCTGCGAGCTGTTGCTGCTGGCCGGCCACGTCACGGTGTCCAATACGATCGGGCTGGGCGTGCTCGCCCTGCTGTCGCACCCGGAGCAGGCCGACCGGCTGCGCGAGGCCGGCGAGGGCGATCCGGTGGTCGACACCGCCGTCGAGGAACTGCTGCGCTACCTGTCCGTGTCCAGCACCGCGCTGGCCCGGACCGCCCGGTGCGACACCGAGATCGGCGGTGTGCCGGTCAAGGCCGGGGACCAGGTCGTCTGCCAACTGCCGGTGGCCAACCGCGACCCGGCGCTCGGCACCGGGATGGAGCGCCTCGACATCGAGCGCAAACCCGTGTCGCACGTGACCTTCGGGCACGGCCCGCACCACTGCCTCGGCGCACCGCTGGCCCGCGCCGAACTGCGCATCGCGCTGCCCGCGCTGCTGCGGCGGCTGCCCGGCCTCGCACTCGCGTGCCCGGCCGGGGAGGTGCCCTACCGCGTCAACAACGAGGTCTACGGCCTGCACGCGCTGCCCGTCACCTGGTGACCACCCGGCCCGCCCGGCGGCGCGGCCGTCGCCGTCAGGTCTCCACCACCCAGTGGTTGCTGCGGATGGCCCGGTCGGCGAACACCACGTCCCGCTCGCCCAGGAACCGGAAGCCGAGGGCGCGGCAGATGCCGTTGGACGGGGCGTTCCCGGTCGCCGGGTACGCGTGCACCGGCCCCCAGCGGCCGTCCTCCCGGGCCAGCCCCAGCAACGCGCCGACGGCCCGCTTGCCGAGCCCCCGCCCCTGGAACTCCGGCAGCACCATCCACCCGATCTCGGAGACCCGCGCGCCGTCCTCCCCGTGCGCCCACAGGGTCACGCTCCCCGCGACCACCCCGGGCGCCGCCGCGTCGGGCACGATCATCTTGATCCAGTCCGCGTCCGCCGCCGCCCGCCGGACGTCACGACCCACCTTCGCCGCCATCCCCTCCCGGGGCAGCGGCCCGCCCAACCCGGCCATCATGACCGGGTCGCAGCGCATCCGGACGTAGGCGTCGACGTCGCCGTACCCGACATCGCGAAGCAGCATGCGGTCCCCCTCGTCCGTGTCCACCCGCCCACACCGTAGCTCCGTCCCCGTTCTCCGGGGAGTCCGTCCGGTGCGCCGTCCGCAGCGGGCCCGACCCCTCCGCTGCGCCAGGCCCTCCGCACCGACAGTGCCACGGCATGCCGACAGGTGATCACACGTCCGGCGGGACCTCGGCACGGGTGTGGCCGAGGTCCCCGGGTTCAGTGGCCGGGGCGGGGTGGGCGGCGGCGGGGTGGGGGTGGCAGGGCGGTGCGGTCGGCCTTGCCGTGGGCGGTGGTGGGGATCGCGGTGAGCGGGACGACGCGGGCGGGGACCATGTGCTCGGGCAGGTGCTCGGCGAGGTGGCCGCGCAGGACGGCCTCGTCGAGCTCGTCCGGGGCGCCGGCGGCCGGGACGGCGTAGGCGACCAGGGTGCGGCCGTCGCGGAGGGCCGCGATGGCGTCGCGGACCCGGGGGTGGCGGCGCAGGGTGGCCTCGATCTCGCCGAGTTCGACGCGCTGGCCGCGGATCTTCACCTGGGTGTCGATCCGGCCGAGGTAGTCGAGGTGGCCGGTCGGCGACCAGCGGGCCAGGTCCCCGGTGCGGTAGACCCGTTCGGTGCGGCCGGCGATCGGCAGTTCGACGAAGCGTTCGGCGGTGAGGTCCGGGCGGCCCGCGTAGCCGCGGGCCAGGGATGGGCCGGCGAGCAGGAGTTCACCGGGGACGCCGACGGGGGCGAGGCCGCCGGACTCGTCGACGACGTAGGCGCGGACGTTGGAGAGCGGGCGGCCGATCGGCACCAGGTCCCCGTCCTCGTGGGGCCGGCAGTGCCAGCCGGTGACGTCGATGGTGGCCTCGGCCGGTCCGTACATGTTGTGCACCGCGGCCTGCGGCAGGGCGGTGGTCAGGGTGTTGGCGAGTGCGGGCGGCAGGGCCTCGCCGCCGCACAGCACCGTGCGGAGGGTGGTGCAGAGGCCGGCTCCGGGCTCGGTGGCGAACAGGGCGAGCATCGACGGCACGAAGTGGACCATGGTGACCTCGTGCCGCCGGATCAGCTCGACCAGGGCCTGCGGGTCGCGGTGGGCGTCCGGCGGTGCGACGGCCAGGGTGGCGCCCGCCAGGAAGGCGAGCAGGAGTTCCCAGATGGAGACGTCGAAGGTGTACGGGGTCTTCTGCAGCAGGACGTCGGAGGGGCCGAGCCGGTGCCGCTCCAGCATCCCGGCGAGCCGGTTCGCGAGGGCGGCGTGGGTCAGTTCGACGCCCTTGGGCTCGCCGGTGGAGCCGGAGGTGAAGATGACGCAGCAGAGGCCGTCGACGACGGCGGGCTCCGCACGGTGGTGGCGCCAGTCGAGCGGGGCCCGGGCGTCATCAGGGGGGCCGGTCAGCGGGAGGACCGGGACCGGGCGCCCGTCCGGCAGGGGCGGCGCGGTGCCGTCGGTGAGCAGCAGGGCCGCCCGGGTGGATTCCAGCATGGCGCGCAGCCGGACCGGCGGGTGCTGCGGGTCCAGCGGGACGTACGCGGCGCCGGAGAGCAGGATCCCGAGGACGGCGGTGACCATCGCGGGGCCGCGGCGGGCGGACAGGCCGACCACCGCGCCGGGGCCGATGCCCCGGGCGGTGAGCCGGCCGGCCAGGGCGGCGGCGTCGTCGAGGAGCCGGCGGTAGGTGAGGACGTCGTCCCCGTACCGCAGGGCGGTCGCGTCGGGCGTGCGGGCGGCCTGGCGGCAGATCGCCTCGTGGACGGGGGTGCGCGGGGCGGGTGTCGGGTCGGGGTTGAAGCCGAGCAGGGTCGGCAGGTCGGTGCGGGCGCTCATCCGGCCACCACCTCCAGCGCCTGGGCGGCGATCGCGCGCGGGGTCGGGGAGCCGGCGAGGGCGGCGATGTCGATCGGGGCGTCGAGTGCGCGCTGGACCTGGGAGATCATCCGGATGAAGAGCAGGGACTCCCCGCCGAGGGCGAAGAAGTCGGAGTCGGCACCGATGTCGGGGACGCCCAGCAGGGTCCGCCAGATGGCGAGGACCTGTCCGAGCGGCGTGTCCACGGCGCCGTCGGCGTCGGCGGAAGGGGCGGTGGGGGAGGGGGCGGTGGCAGGACCGGAGGGCGCGGAGCCGTCGAGCCAGTGCCGGGTGGCGGCGAAGGGGTGGGTGGGCAGCGCGGTCCGGGCGGCGGGGGCGCCGGCGCGGACGGCGGGCCAGTCCAGGTCGACGCCGTGCGCCCAGAGCTGTCCGAGGCCGTCGAGCAGGTCGGCGCGCCGGCGTTGCAGGGCGACCATGGCGGCGTGCCGGACCGCGGGGATCTGGCGGGCGCTGCCGATCAGTCCGGTGCCGGGACCGACCTCGACCAGGACCAGCCGGGCGCGGTCCGCGACGGCCTCCACCGCGGCCTGGTAGCGGACGGGACTGCGCAGCTGCCCGGCCCAGTAGCCGGCCGGGCGGACGCCGCCCACGGGCAACAGGCTGCCGTCGACGCTGCTGACCACCGGGACGGTGGCCGGGCGGGCCGGGACCCCCGCCGCCGTGGCACCGAGGGCGGTGGCGGCGTCGGCCATCATCCGGGAGTGGAAGGCGCGTTGGGCGGGCAGCGGCCGGTGCTGGACGCCCTCGGCCGCCAGCCGTTCACGCAGCCGGCCGATCTCGGCGACCGGGCCGGAGACCACGACGACCTCGGGGGCGTTGAACGAGGCGAGGTCCAGGGCGTCGAAGTCCGCGAGCAGGCGGCGGACCTCCGGCTCGGAGGCGAGGACGGCGACCATCCGGCCCTCGGGGGCCCGCTGCATCAGTGCCCCGCGTTCGGCCACCAGCCGCACCATCTCGTCGGGGGTGAGTTCCCCCGCGAGCGCGGCGGCGGCGAACTCGCCGACCGAGTGGCCGATCAGCGCCGCCGGCTTCACCCCGAGGGACAGCAGCAGCCGGCCGAGCGCGTACTCGTGCAGGGCCAGGGCGGGCTGGGTGAGGTCGGTGCGGTGGACCAGCCCGTGCGGGTCGTCGCCGAGCAGCAGTTCGCGCAGGTCGACGCCGAGCAGGCCGTGGACGTGGTCGGCGCCCCGGTCGAGGTCGGCGGCGTATCCCGGGAACCGGTGGTACGCCCAGGCGGCCATCCCGGGGGCCTCGGCGCCCTGGCCGGGGAAGAGCAGCACCACCTCGGGCCGGCGCAGCGCGGTGCGGCGGGGAGCGCGGGTCAGCGCCCGGGCGGCGGCGGCAGGTTCGCCGGCGACCACGGCGAGGCGGTGCGGGAAGTGCCGGCGGTGTTCGCGGCCGGTGACGGCGGCGTCCCGCAGCGGCAGGCCGGGCCGCTCGGCCAGGTGGTCGGCGAGTCGCCGGGCGGCGGTCCGCAGGGCGTCGTCGCTGCGGGCGGAGAGCACCAGCAGTTCGGGGCCCTCGGCCGGGGGCGGCGCCGGCTCGGCGGGCGGGGCCTCGGTGAGGACGACGTGGACGTTGGTGCCGCCGAGGCCGAAGGAGCTGACGGCGGCGCGCCGGGGCGTCCCTGGTGTGCCGGGCCAGTCGCGGGCGGCCGTGTCCACGGTGAACGGGCTTGCCGGGTCCAGCAGTTCGGCGCGCGGCCGGCCGACTCCGGCGAGCGGTGGGAGCCGCCGGGTGCGGAGCGCGAGGACGGCCTTGATCAGCCCGGCCACACCGGCGGCGGCGGACAGGTGGCCGATGTTCGCCTTGACCGAGCCGAGCGAGCAGCGGGCCGCGCCGGGCTTGAACACCTCGTGCAGAGCCACGAGTTCGATCGCGTCGCCGACCTCGGTGGCGGTGCCGTGGGCCTCCAGGTAGCCGACGGTCGCCGGGTCGACGCCCGCCGCGGCGTAGGCGCGGGTCAGCACGTCGACCTGGCCGGCCACGCCGGGCGCGGTGTAGCCGACCTTGGCGGCGCCGTCGTTGTTGATCGCGGAGCCGGAGATCAGGGCGTGCACCAGGTCGCCGTCCCGGCGGGCGTCCTCGGCGCGTTTGAGCGCGACCACGCCGACGCCGCTGCCGGGCACGGTCCCGTTGGCGGTGGCGTCGAACGGCCGGCAGCTTCCGTCCGGGGACATGATGCCCTTGGGCTCGTACTGGTAGCCGGACTGCTGCGGCAGCGCGAGGTAGGCGCCGCCGGCCAGGGCGGTGTCGCAGTCGCCGGTGCGCAGGCTCTGGCAGGCCAGGTGGACGGCGGCCAGCGAGGTGGAGCAGGCGCTCTGCACGGTGATCGCCGGACCGCCGAGGCCCAGCCGGTAGGCGATCCTGGTCGCCAGGTGGTCCTTCTCGTTGGCGAGCACCACGGAGAGCAGCCCGTCCGTCTCCAGGACGGCCGGGTCGGCCAGGACGTGCTGCTGGAGGTAGTAGTTGTAGCCCGCGCCGGCGAACACGCCGACCCGGCCCGGCGGGGCGTCGGTGATCAGGCCGCCCGACTCCAGGGCCTCCCAGGCGGTCTGCAGCAGCAGCCGGTGCTGCGGGTCCATCAGGTCGGCCTCGCGGGGAGGGATGCCGAAGAAGGCGGAGTCGAACAGCTCCGGGTCGGCCACGGTGCCGCGCACCGGGACGTAGCCGGGGTCGTCGAGCCGCGCGGCGGGGACGCCGGCCGCGAGCAGTTCCTCGCGGTCGAGGCGGCTGACGGTGATCCGGCCGGCCAGCAGGTTCGACCAGTAGGCGTCCAGATCGGCGGCGCCGGGGAACCGGCCGGCCATGCCGACGACGGCGATCTCCTGGCTCATCTGGGTGCTCCCGTGGTCGTCGGTACAGCCGTGGTCGTCGTGCGCAGGTGTGCGGCCATGGTCCGCACGGTGGGGAAGCGGTAGAGGTCGGTCAGCGGGATCGGCCGGCCGCCCAGCTGCTCCTGGAGCCGGCGGCGGACCAGGGCGACGCCCAGCGAGTCGCCGCCGACGTCGAAGAAGCCCTCGTCGGTGTCGAAGTCGTCGGTGCCGAGCACTCCGGCCCAGATCCCCGAGATCAGCTCCTCCAGATCGGCGGCGAGGGCGGGGACCGGGGAGGGGGCGGCGGCGGGAGCAGGGGCGTACATCGCGGCGAGGGCGCGCAGGTCGACCTTGCCGTTGCGGTCCAGCGGGAAGGCGTCCACGGCGAGCCAGCGCTGAGGGCGCTCGTAGGGGGCGAGCCCGGGTTCGACGGCGGCGCGGACCGCGTCGAGCAGGTCGGCGGGCGCCTTGACGGCCGCGCACAGCCGTCCGTCGGCGGCGAACACCACGGCGTCCAGGACGCCGGGCCGCTCGCGGATGCGGCGTTCCACGTCGACCGGTTCGACCCGGTGGCCGGCGATCTTCAGCTGGCGGTCGGCGCGGCCGAGGAAGCGCAGCCGTCCGTCGGCGCCCCAGCGGACCAGGTCGCCGGTGCGGTACTCGCGTTCGCCGGAGTGCCCGGTGAACGCCGCGGCGGTGCGCTCCGGGTCGCCGAGGTAGCCGTCGGCGAGGCCGGCGCCGGTGGTGCGCAGTTCGCCGACGGCGCCGGGCGGTACGGGGCGGCCGGCGTCGTCCGTGATCCGGACGCCGGTGCCGTGCACGGGTGTGCCGATCGGGAACGGGTCGGGCACCTCGTGGGCGCCGTCGGCGTGGCAGACGGTGGTGAAGGTGGTGTTCTCGGTCGGCCCGTAGCCGTTGGTGACGCGCAGTCGGCCGCACCGCCGCAGGACCCGGCGGACGTGGTCGGGCGAGACCACGCCGCCGCCGGTGAACAGCTGGCGCAGGCCGGCGAACGCCTCCGGCCGGTGGTCGGCGACCAGGTGGAACAGGCCGGAGGTGAGCCAGGCGTGGGTGGTGCGGGAGGCGGGGAGGAAGTCGGCCAGGCCGGCGGGGGTGGGCTCCACGGGCGGGTGGACGACCACCGTGGCGCCGGTGGCGAGCGGCACCAGCAGCTCCAAGGTGGAGGCGTCGAACGCCAGCGGGGAGAGCCGCAGCATCCGCGCCCCGGCCGGGTGGGCGAACAGCCGGCCGTCGTCGGCCAGCCGCAGCACCGCCCGGTGCGGGACCACGATGCCCTTGGGGTCACCGGTGGTGCCGGAGGTGAAGGAGATGTAGGCGGCCGCGCCGGGTCCGGCCGGCGCCCCGGTCCGGAGCGGGGCGGGCGCGGCGTCGGCTGCGGTGTCGGATGCGGGGTCAGGGGGTGGGCAGCGGGGGACGGCGGCGAGGGCCGGGTCGTCCGCGGCGCCCCCGATGCGGGCGGCCGGGGCGACGGCCTCGGCGATCCGGCTGCGGCGGTCGGCGGGGACGGTGGGGTCGACGGCGACGTAGGTGGCGGGCAGGCTCAGCACGCCGAGCACGGCGACGGCCTCGGCGGCCGAACGCGGCACCTCCAGCACCACCCGGTCGCCGGGTCGGACACCGAGGGCGCGCAGCCGGTCTGCCTGGGTGAGGGCCTGGGAGTGGAGTTGACGATACGTCAGAATGGTTCCGCTGTACGGGTCGTCGACGGCGACCGCGTGGGGCTGCTGCGCGGCCTGCCGCTCGAACCGGGTCCACAGGTCGTCGTCGCCACCGGTGGACTCGCCGCTCCGGCCGAGCTGCCGGAGCCTTCGCCGCTGTCCGGCGGAGAGCCCGGCGACCTCGCCGAGCGGGGCGTCCGGCCGGGCGGCGAGTTCGGCGAGGACGCTCCGGAAGGACTCCGTGAGCTCGCCGATGTCGGATGCGTCCTGCGCCGAAGTCGCGTACTCCACGGCCAGTCTGGGCCGCCGCGACCAGTCCTGGACGAACAGCACGGCGTCGAAGACGGAGCCGTGGCAGTGGCCCTCGTGCACCCGCCATTCCCCGTCCTCGGTGCCGAACCGGTCCGGGACCAGGTCGTGGTGGGCGGCGAAGCCGAGCTGGGCGACCGGGTTGCGGGCGGCGTCGACCTCGCCGGCGAGTGCGCCGACCACCCGGGCGAAGGGCAGGTCGGCGTCGCTGACGGCTTCGGCGAGCGCGGCCGCGGTGGCGCGTACGTAGGCGGTGCCGGTCTGGAGGTCCCCGGTCCGGCAGCGGACCGGGACGATCCGGGTGCACAGTCCGACGAGGTCGGCCATGCCGGCCTCGAACCGGCCGGAGGCGGCCACGCCGAGCAGCAGGTCCGCGGTTCCGGCGCGGCGGGCGGCGGCCAGGGCCCAGGCGGCGAGCAGCACGGAGGTGACGGTGGTCCGGGCGTGCCGGGCGAGCCGTTCCACGCCCTCGGCGACGGCGGGCTCCAGTTCGAACACCAGCCGTTCGCCGTGCCCGTCGGCCTCCTCGGCGCGGGGGCGGTCGGTGGGCAGGGTGGCGACCAGCGGGGCGCCGGCCAGCCGGGCGGTCACCCGCTCGGTGGCGGCGGCGAGTTCACCGGCGGCCTCCTTGGCGGCGAGCCGGGTGGCCGTCCACTCGGGGGACGGGGCGGCGGCGGGTAGCGCGGCGGGCCCGTCCTGGTAGAGGCGGGCGAACTCGCGCCACAGCACGCCGATGCTCCAGCCGTCGACCAGCGCGTGGTGCACCAGCACGGTGAGCAGGGTGCGTTCCCCCGCCCCGGTCGGTTCCCCCTCCTCGGTCGGTTCTCCCGCCTCGGTGCGGACGAACACCACCGGCGGTTCCTCGAAGGGGCGCAGCAGCTCGGCGGCGCGCCGCCCGTACAGCTCGTGGACGGCCCGGACCGGGTCCGTGCCGGCGGGCAGGCGCTGGTGCAGCAGCCGTGGGGTGCGCCCGGGCGGCAGCACGGTCCGGCGGGCGCCCCGGCCGTGCTCGTGGAACAGGGTGCGCAGCGACTCGTGCCGGGCGGTGAGCGCGCGCAGGGCGGCCTCGGTGCGGGCGGGGTCCAGCCCGCCGGGCGGCTCCAGCGTGAACATCAGGTGGTACGTCCGGTCGCGGCCGGCCAGGTGCGCGGCCAGCATGGCCTTCTGGCCCGGCAGCAGCTCCCGGTCGAGCGCTTCGGCGCCCTCCTCGCGGGGCGCGGGTTCGGTGCGGACGTAGTCGCGCGCCCCGGCCAGAGCCTCGGCCAGCGGGAGCGCGCCGAGCAGCCGGGCGACCTCGACGTCCCTGGCCAGTTCGCGCTGGCCGCCCGCGCTGAGCGCGATCGCCTGCAGCGAGGTGCCGCCCAGGGCGGTGAAGGACTCCCGCGGGGCGCGGCCCGCGACCTCCTCGGCCGGGAGGCCGAGGAGGTCGGCGGCCAGCGGGAGCCACTCGGCGAGCGGTCCGGCCGGGAGGGTCATGCCCGCCCACCTTCGGCGACCCGCTGCGGCCCGGCCTTCGCGGCGACGGCCAGCAGGTCGCCGAAGCGCGGGTTCTCCAGGACGTGGTTGAGCTCGACGGCGAGGCCGAGTTCCTGGCGGACCAGGGTGGAGAGCCGCAGGGCGCTGAGCGAGTGCCCGCCGAGGTCGAAGAAGTCGTCGTCCCGGTCGACGGCGTCCACGCCGAGGACCTCCATCCAGATCTGCTCGAACTCGGCGGCCCGTGCGGTGTCCAGGTGCTCGCTCATCACAGGTGCCTCTCCTTGGCCGTGGGGGGAATGTCGAGGTAGTGGCGGGTCGGGGCGAAGGGGTAGCCGGGGGCGGGGACCCGGCGCAGCCCCTCGTCGAGCGCGGGGTCCCAGGGCCCGCCGATGCCCATCTCCCAGAGCAGGCCGACCGAGGCGAGCAGCCGGTCGTAGCCGTTGGACAGCGGCGGCGGCTCGACGTCGACGTGCGGCAGCACCTGGGCGGAGATCTCCAGCCAGGCGGCCGGGTCGGGTCCGGTGGCGGGCGGGGCGAAGCTGCGGTCGTGCTCCTCGTGCAGCCGGACTGCCCAGTAGCCGGGGTCCACGGCCTGCTCGGTCGTGACCGGGGTGCCGTCCGGGGCGTACAGCGGGACGGCCGGCTCGGCGCAGCGCAGGCCGTCGGCGGGCCGGCCGAGGGTCAGGCCGATCGCGTCGGTGAAGTCCAGCACGCCCGCCGCGCAGGCCGCGGCGAGGGCGCCGACGCCCCGGCCGATCAGGGCGGAGGGGCGGACGCCGCGCCGTCGCAGCGCGTCGATCCAGGCCTGGGCGAGCGCGAAGCGGCCGGCCAGCTCCCGGGTCTCCAGGTCGGGCTCGCCGTCCGCGGTGCGCAGCGCGGCGTAGCCCCGGTCGACGATCTGCCGGAAGTGGGGGTCCAGGTTGTAGGTGTGCGGGCTGCCGGGCAGGCGGCCGCCGCCGGTGAGGAAGTAGCCGACGCCGCGTTCGGCGTGCTGCGCGGTGGCCCGGCGGACCGGGCGCAGCGGCTTGAACTCCTCGTCGGGCGTGCGGATCAGGCAGCCGCGCCAGGGCAGCACGGCCCGGCCGGTGCGCAGGGTGTAGCCGAGGTCGGGCAGGTCCGCGGCCGGCAGGCCGGCCAGGTGCTCGTCGATCCGGGCGAGGCTCTGTGTCGCGGACTCCTCGGTCTTGGCGGAGACCAGCAGCAGTTCGCTGCCCTCCCGGCGGCCGCGCCCGGTGCCGGGGACGGGCGGGGCCTCCTCCAGCACGACGTGGGTGTTGGTGCCGCCGATGCCGAAGGAGCTGACGCCGGCCCGGCGCACGCCGTCGATGGCCGGCCACTCGTGCGCCTCGGTGGGCACGTACAGCACCGACTTGTCGAGCTCCAGCGCGGGGTTGGCCTCGGTGAACCGGGCGACCGGGGGGATGGTGCGGTTCTTCAGGGCGAGGACGGTCTTGACCACGCCGACCACGCCGGCCGCGGTGTCCAGGTGGCCCATGATCGACTTCAGCGCGCCGAGCGCGACGGGCTGCCGCTCCGGGCGGTCGGTGTCGAAGACCGTACGCAGCGCGGAGACCTCGATGGGGTCGCCCAGGACGGTGCCGGTGCCGTGGGCCTCGACCAGGCCGATGGCGTCCGGTTCGAGTCCGGCGACGGCCAGCGCGGAGCGGATCGCGGTGGCCTGGCCCTCCGGTCCGGGGGCGGTGAAACCGGCCTTGCGGGCGCCGTCGTTGACGGCCGCGGTCCCGGCGATCACCGCGTGCACGGTGTCGTTGTCCCGGATCGCGTCCTCCAGCCGCTTGAGCACCAGGATGGCGCCGCCGTCGGCGTCCACCGTGCCCTGGGCCTGGCTGTCGAAGGTCCGGCAGCGGCCGTCGGGGGAGAAGATCCCGCCGGGCTCGTGGAAGTGGCCGCGCCGGGTGGGCGGCGCCACCGAGGCGGCGCCGGCCAGCGCGATGTCGGCCTCGTGGGTGAGGAGGCTCTGCACCGCCAGGTGGACCGCGACCAGCGAGGTCGAGCAGGCGGTCTGCACGGTGAAGGCGGTGCCCTGGAGGTTGAGCTTGTAGGCGATCCGGGTGGCGGCGAAGTCCTTGTCGCTGGAGATCAGGATCTGCAGGCCGCCGGCGGACTTCACCGCGCGGGCGTTGGGCCACAGCACGTCCAGCAGGTAGACGTTCAGCCCGGTGCCGACGTGCACGGCGATCCGGTTGCCGTCCGGGGCGATCGGCGGGTAGCCGGCGTGCTCCAGGGCGCTCCAGGCGCACTCCAGCAGCACCCGCTGCTGCGGGTCCATCAGGACGCTGTCCTGCGGGGAGTAGCCGAACAGTCGGCCGTCGAAGCGGTCGTAGTCGTCCAGCACGGAGCGGGCCGGGACGAAGTCGGGGTGGTCGATCACCTCGTCCGGGTAGCCCCAGCTGCTCAGCTGCTCGCGGTCGAAGAAGCTCATCGCCTCCACGCCGTGCTCGATGTTGTGCCAGAAGCGGTCCAGGTCCCGGCCGGCGCCGGGCAGCCGGATCCCCATCCCGATGATGGCGATCCGGTCCTCTCCCAGGTCGTCAGGCATGCTCGTCCCCTCTGCTCAGTCGCCGCCGGCGGGCGAGCTGTTCGCGGCCCTGCCGGCGTTGTGCGAGCCGTTGGTCGGCGGCCGGCGCGGTCGGCGCCGGCCGGAAGTGGGCGGCGCAGGCCGCCGCCGTGCCGAAGCGGAAGAGGTCGGTCACCGAGATCTCCAGGCCGATCTCCGCCATCCGCTGCTGCACCGTGATCAGGGCGAAGCTGTGTCCGCCCACGTCGAAGAAGTTGTCGCCCGGCTCCAGGTCGGGCCGGCGCAGCACCTCGGCCCAGAGCGCCCGGATCCGCTCGGTCAGCGAGTCGGCCGGCGAGCCGGCACCGGAGCGCACCGGGGCGGCGGGCGGCGCGGCCGCCGGCGCGGTGCGCTCGGCGAGCAGCCGGCGGGTGTCGACCTTGCCGTTGGCGTTCAGCGGGACGCGCTCCACCGGGACGATCCGGGAGGGCACCATGTACCCGGGCAGTTCGTCGCGGACCAGGGCGCGCAGCTCGCGCTCGCCGCCGAGGCCGGGGTCGGCCACCACGAAGGCGAGCAGTTCGTCCCCGTCGGCGGCGGCCACGCAGGACCGTACGCCGGCCTGGCGCAGGAACGCGGCCTCCACGTCGGCCAGTTCCACCCGGAAGCCGCGGACCTTGACCTGGCCGTCCTCCCGGCCGAGGTACACCAGCCGGCCGTCGGGCGCCCACTTGGCGAGGTCGCCGGTCCGGTACAGGGTGCCGGGGGCGTACGGGTCGGCGGCGAAGCGCTCGGCGGTCAGCTCGGGCATGCCGAGGTACCCGGCGGCGACCAGCTCGCCGCCGACGTACAGCTCGCCGGGCACGTTGATCCCGGTCGGCCGCTTCCGGGCGTCCAGCACGTAGCAGCGGGCGGAGGGCAGCGGCACCCCGATGTCGCCCTCCCGCGCCCCGCCGAGCCGGTCGGCCGGGACCTCGGCGACGGTGACGTGGATGGTGCCCTCGGTGATCCCGTACATGTTGACGAAGACCGCGGGCAGCCGCTCCGGGTCGACCAGTGAGGCCAGCCGCGACCAGCTGAGCGCCTCGCCCGCCAGCACCACGTACCGCACCGGGGACTTCTCCGGGCCGAGCGTGTCGAAGAACGGCGGCAGCACCCGGTACAGGGCGCCGGGGGTGAGGCTCAGCACCGTCACCCGCTCGGCGTGCACCAGCCGGGCCAGGCGCGGCGGGTCGACCAGGTCGGCCTGGTCGGCGATCACCAGGCGGGCGCCGGAGGAGAGCGCGCCCCACATCTCCCAGACCGAGACGTCGAAGGAGAAGGAGTGGGCGCCCAGCCAGCGGTCGCCGGGACCGGTCTCCAGACCGGCCGGGGTCGGGTCGCAGAGCGCGTCGAGGCCGCGGTGGCGGACCATCACGCCCTTGGGGACGCCGGTGGACCCGGAGGTGAAGATGAGGTAGGCGAGGTCGTCCGGTCCGGGCAGCGCCTCGGGCGCGGGCCGCGGGCCGTCCAGCGTCCGGGCGTCCAGCAGGGGCCGCTCCCCGGCCAGCTCGCGGGCCAGGTCGAGCGTCTCCGGTTCGACCAGCAGGACGGCGGGTGCGGCGCCCGCCAGGACCAGCTCCAGCCGCTGCCTCGGGTACTCGGGATCGAGCGGCACGTACACCCCGCCGGCCTTCCAGACGCCGAGGATCGCGGCGACCACGGCCGGCGAGCGGCCCAGCAGCAGGCCCACGTGCCCGCCCCTGGCGAGTCCGGCGGCGGCGAGCCCGGCGGCGATCCGGTCGGACCAGCCCTCCAGCTCGCCGTACGTCACCCGGGCACCCCGGTGCACCAGCGCCACCGCGTCCGGGGTGCGGGCGGCATGGCCGCGGAACGCGCCCAGCACCGAGGGGTGACCGGCGGGCCGCTCGGGCACGGGAGGGTTCCATCCGACGGTGAGCCGGTGGTGCTCCTGCGGCGAGACCGGGCCGGGCTCGCCGTCCTCGACGACCGTGGCCAGCAGGGTGTGGTACTGCTCCAGCAGCCGCTCGGCGGTGGCCCGTTCGAACAGCTCGGTGGAGTACTCGGCACGCAGGAACGGCGCCCCGGTCGAGACGTCCAGGGTCAGCGCGAGGTCGAACTTGGCGGCCTCGATCTCCACGTCCACCTCGGTGGTCCGCAGCCCCGCGAACTCCGGCACGGTGAAGGTGAAGTTCTGCACCGTCAGCATGGTCTGGAACAGCGGGGCGTGGCTGAGCTGCCGCTCCTCCCCGACGGCCCGCACGATCTGCTCGAACGGCACGTCCTGGTGGCCGAGCGCGCTCAGCGCGGTGCGCCAGGTGCGGGCGACCAGCTCGGCGAAGTCCGGGTCGCCGGACAGGTCGACCCTGATCGGCAGGGTGTTGACCAGGCAGCCGACCAGCCGCTCCTCGGCCTCGTCCAGCCGGTTGGCCACCGGGACGCCGATCACCACCTCCTGCTGGCGGGCGTACCCGGCCAGCACCCTGGCGTACGCCGTGAGCGCCACCCCGAACAGGGTGGTGCCGTGCTCCTTGGCCCAGGCGGTGAGCCGGCCGACCAGCTCCGGGTCGAGGGGCCGGCGCAGCACCGCGCCGGCGAAGCTCAGCACGCTCGGCCGGGGGTGATCGGTGTGCAGGGTCAGCTGAGGCGTGCCGGTCAGCAGTCGGCGCCAGTTCTCGAGCCGGCGGGTGTTCTTCGACCAGAGCGCCCGCTGCGCCTCGGCGTAGTCCAGGTAGCTGGGTCCGGCCGGTGCGCCCGACCCGGTGCCGTACTCCTCGGCCAGGTCGTCCAGCAGCAGGCCGACCGCCCAGCCGTCGCAGGCGATGTGGTGCACCAGGACGACCAGGGCGTGCTGCTCCCGGTCCCAGGAGAGGAGGTGGGCGCGCAGCACCCGGCCGCCGGCCAGGTCGAACGGGCGGGCGGCCTCGGCGGCCACCAGCTCGCGCAGCCGGGCGTCCTGCCCGGCGCGGTCGGCGGGGCCGCCGTCCCGCAGGGTGATCTCGGGCTCCGCGTCCTCGATCACCCGCTGGACCAGCTCGCCGTCGTGCAGGGCGAACCCGGTCCGCAGCACCTCGTGCTTGGCGGTCACCCGGCGCAGCGCGCCGCTCAGGGCGGCGCGGTCGAGGACGCCCTCCATGCGCAGCGCGAACGCCACCACGTAGGCGGGGTTGCCCGGCTGGAGTTCGTTGAGGAAGTAGAAGCGCTCCTGGGCGAAGGAAGCGCGTGCGGTGCGGGTCATACCGGTTCCTCCGTGTCCACGGCGGTGTCGTGCGCGGCGGCCAGGCCCGCCATCGCCTCGGCGCTGCGCCGGGCGGCCGGTCCGATGAGCAGCGCGGCGACGGCCATCAGCGCGGCGAGCGCCGCCCAGCCCCAGAAGCCCTGGGCGATGACCAGGCCGGAGAACAGCACCGGGCCGGCCACGTTCTGGGTCGCCACGTGCAGGTCGAAGGTGCCCAGGTACTCGCCCTCGGCGTGCTTGGGGGCGAGGCCGAGGGCCAGGCCCCAGGCGGAGGCGGACTGCATCACCTCGGCCACCGACAGGGCCAGCACGGTGGCGACGATCGCGGCCACCGCCAGCGCGGTGTGGTGCCAGACGGCGGTCAGCGACACCGCGAGGCAGCCGGCCGCGATCCACAGGCCGGCCCGGCGGCCGGTGGCGGCGGCGCCCTCCAGCGTCTCGGCGCCCTTGCTGGCCCGGACCTGGAAGAGGATCACGAACGCGGTGTTGAGCACCAGCAGCAGCGGGACCAGGAAGGGCCGCACCTCGGTCCGGTTGATCGTCCACAGTGGCAGCACCACCATCAGCAGGCTGATGTGCGAGGCCAGCAGCGCGGACACTCCGACGACGCTCAGGTAGCGCAGGTCGCGGATCGCGCCGAACGGCCGGGGGCGGCGGGCGGCGGAGCCGGGCGCGCCGGCCGGCAGCCGGGTCGCCAGGACGGCGGCGGCGCCGAGCAGGACCGCCGAGCCGACCGGGATCGCCACCAGCAGCCGGGGGCTGAGCGCGGCGAGCGCGGCGATCCCGATGCCGACACTGAAGCCGATGTTGAACATCGAGCGCATCATGGCGTTGAGCCGGACCCGCTCCCCGTCCGGGACGAGGGTGGCGACCATGGCGCTCTCGGTGGGGCCGGTGCCGTAGTCGAGGAAGGCGATCAGCACCACCAGGACGTAGAAGCCCGTTGCGTCGGAGACCACCGAGTACAGGCCGAACCCGAGCGCGACCGCCGCGAACAGCGCGCACAGCAGGGTCCGCTTGGGCATCCGGTCGGCGATCATGCCGAACAGGACGGAGGAGACCAGTCCCGCGAAGCCCGCCGCGGACAGGCCGATGCCGACCTGGGCGGCGGAGAGCCCGACGTGCAGGGTGAAGTAGACGACGCTGCCGCTGAGGAACACGCCCTTGCCGGTGGCCCCGGCGAAGCGGATGGCCAGCAGGCGGCGGCGCAGCGGGTCGGCGGGGACCAGCCGGGCGAGCCGGCCGGCGGGCACCGTGTCGTGGGCGCTCACGTCAGTACTCACCGCGCCCGAACGCGAGCAGCTCGGAGGCGCGCTCGGGGCTGGGGGAGCGGGACGCGCCGAGCGGGGCCATCGCCCGGCACCAGGCGTCCAGCCGGTCGACGTCCAGCCCCGCCGCGCGGGCGAGTTCGTCGCGCCGCCACACCATGACGGACCGCTCCCGGCCCTCCAGGACGTAGTCGGCGGCGTCGAAGCAGCGCTCGCCGGCGCAGGCGATCGGGCTGCGGGCGACCAGGCCCCGGGTGTCGCAGGCCAGGACGTTGCCCAGGTGCAGGTCACCGTGGAGCAGCACCCGGTCGGCCGGGTCGGCGAGCAGTTCGGCGGTGATCCGGCGGGAGGCGGTGCAGTCCAGGCCGCCGCGCTCGGTCCAGCCGTACATCAGCTCCAGCCAGTCGGTGATCCGGCGCGGTGAGGCCTCCGGGTCACCGGCCCCGTGCAGTTCGCCGAGGAAGCGGGCGTACTCGGCAGGGCCGGGCTGTTCGGGCAGGTCCTCCACCGGAGTGCCAGGGTGCACGGCCTCCAGCAGGGCGGCGCCGCGGGCGGTGGCGAGCACCTCCTGGACCCGCCCGCTGGGCGCGAACTGGCGGAGCATCGCGACCTCTTCGGCCAGCGCGTAGGAGTCGGCGGCGAGCTTCAGGCTCGCCGCGCCGCGCGGTCCGGTGCAGGCGAGCACCACGGAGGAGACCCCCGAGGTGAAGTCGGTCTCGACGTCGGTGCCGATCTCCAGCTCCCACTCCCGGGCCAGGGCCGCCACCTGGCCGGGCAGGGCGCCCAGCCAGCGGTGGTTGACCTTGCCGGTGCGGGCGTAGTCGGCGATCGCTTGGAACCTCGCGGTTATCTCTTCCAGATCAAGCAACGGGATCATCACCAATCGGCGGGCGGCGGACGATCTTTGACGCGATCAACGTCGACAGCGTGACGGACCCGCGTTCAAGCCCGATGGAACCCGCGTGCAAGTCCTGTTCAAAGATGTTCTTTATGCGTCACTCCTTGACTGGACGTGTTCAATATGGGTTCAATCGCAGCCGCAACCGTGCAGATCTTGGGGAGATACGGTGGGTGGAACGATCTGGTTCGGCCTCCTGGGGCCCCTGGAGATCCGCGTCGCCGGAGCCGCGGTCATGGTGCCGTCCCGGGTCCGGACCCTGCTGGCGAGCCTGCTCTGCCGTCCCAACCAGACGGTCGGCGTGGACGAACTGGCCGACGCCGTCTGGAGCAACCGGCCGCCGCGTGCCGCCACCACCACCCTGCGCAGCCATGTCCTGCGGCTGCGCCGATTACTGGGGGAGGCGGCCGAACGGGTCGAGACCACCGGATCCGGCTACCGGATCGGCCTGGACCCGCACACCGAACTGGACGCCACCATCTTCACCGCGAAGGGCGAGTCCGCCCGCGGCGCCGCCCGGCGCGAGGACTGGCCGACCGTCTCCCACTCGGCCGCCGCCGCCCTGGAGCTGTGGCGCGGAGTACCGCTGTCCGACGTACCGTCGGATCCGCTGCACCGAGACGAGGTGCCGGGCTGGCTGGAGGCCCGCATCGAGCTCACCGAACTCGCCGCCCACGCCGACCTGCGGCTCGGCCGCACCGCCGAGGCGATCCGGGGGCTGCGAAGACTCGGCGCCGAGGAACCGCACCGGGAGGGCGTGCACGCCCTGCTGATCGAGGCCCTGGCCGCCGCCGGGCGGCGCGCCGAAGCGCTCGCGGTCTACCGCCGGGTGCGTGCGGCACTCGCCGCCGACCTCGGCATCGAACCCGGTCCGCAGATCGCCGCCGTGCACCAGCGGGTGCTCGGACCGGGCGGCGCCGAGCCACCTCGCGGCCCGCGCCGCGCGCCCGCCGGTCCGGCCGAACCGGTCCGCCGTTCCCAGGCCGGTGCGGGACCGGTCACCGTGCTGCGCCAACTCCCCGCCGATCTGGCGACCTTCACCGGGCGCGGCGCCGAACTCGCGGCCCTGCTGGACGCCGCCACCGGCCCCGCCGGTTCCCCCGCCACCGTCCAGGTCACCGTGATCGAGGGGATGGCCGGCGTCGGCAAGACCAGGCTCGCCGTCCGCGCGGCCCACGAACTCGCCCGGGCCGGCCGGTTCAGCCAACTCCAGCTCTACGTCAACCTGCGCGGCTTCTCCCGGGACCACCGCCCCCTCGACCCGTCCGACGTGCTGGAGGGCCTGCTGCGCGCCCTCGGCGTGGACGAGTCCCGGGTCCCGGCCGGGCTGGACGCCCGCGCCGCGCTGTTCCGCGACCGCCTGCACGGACGCGAGGCGCTGCTGCTGCTCGACAACGCCGCCGGCGAACCGCAGGTGCGCCCGCTCGTACCGGCCGGGCCGGGCTGCCTGGTCCTGGTCACCAGCCGCCGCCGACTGGCCGGCCTGGACGGCGCGAGCGCCCTGCCCCTCGACCCGCTCAGCCCGCCGGAGGCCGTCTCCCTGCTGGCCGCCACCGTCGGCGCCGACCGGGTCGCCGCCGCCGGGGAGGCCGCGGAACGCATCACCCGGCTCTGCGGCCGGCTCCCGCTCGCCCTCGCCCTCGCCGCCTCCCGGCTGCGCGCCCGCCCCGCCTGGGGCCTTCCCGACCTGGCCGACCACCTCGAACACGGCGGCATCCGGGCCCTCGTCGCGGGCGACCGCTCGCTGCGCACCGCCTTCGACCACTCCTACCGGGGCCTGCCGGAACCCGCCCGGCGGTTCTTCCGGCTGCTCGCCGTCCACCCGGGCCGCGACTACACCGCGCACTCCACCGCCGAACTCGCCGCGCTCTCCCCGGCCTCGGCGCGCGAGGCACTGGAGTCACTGGTCGACGAGAACCTGCTGATCCAGGACCGCGCCGAGCACTACCGGCTGCACGACCTGCTGCACGCCTTCGCCGTCGAGACCGCCGCCGCGCACCCGGGAACGGAGGAACCTCCGGCAGGACGTCCCTGATCCGGCCGCGCGCCGGGGGTCGGCGCCGGGAGCGGGAGTGGCGTCTCCCCTTCCCGTGCGGACTGTGCTGGACTGGTCCGGCACAGTCCGCACGCGACAACGAGGTGAATGGCAATGCCTCTTGAGGGCGAGTACGAGCCGAGTCCGGTGCAGTGGATCCGCGAACAGGTAGAGCTGTACGAGAGTTCGGGCGGCACCCGGGGCACCACGCTCCGGGACACCGGCCTGCCGGTCGTCGTCGTCACGATGCGCGGCGCGAAGAGCGGCCGGATCCGCAAGATCCCGCTGATGCGGGTGGAGCACGAGGGGCGGTACGCGGCGGTGGCCTCGAAGGGCGGCTTCCCGCAGCACCCGGAGTGGTACTTCAACCTCAGGGCCGACCCGCGGGTCGACCTCCAGGACGGCTCCGAACGCCGGGGCATGACGGCCCGTGAGCTCGCCGGGGAGGAGCGGGACCAGTGGTGGCGGCGCGCGGTCGCCGCGTTTCCGCCGTACGCCGAGTACCAGGAGAAGGCCCACCGCGTGATCCCGGTCTTCGTCCTCGAACCCGAGCAGCCGTCCGGCCCGGCGTAGGCCCCGGCCCACGGGCCGCCCCGCACGGCCGGTGCGGGGCGGCTCCGGCGCCGCCTGCGGCCCGCTCCGCCCCACGGGGGAGAATGCGGTGATGGACCAACTCGACCGGACCGTCGGACTCGTCCGCGGCGTCCTGTCGTCGGACCTCCTCGGCACGTACCTCCACGGCTCCGCCGTACTCGGCGGCCTCAGGGCGGCCAGCGACCTGGACGTCCTGGCCGTCACGCGGCAGAGCCTGGACGACCGCGGCCGGCGGGCGCTCACGGAAGGCCTGCTGGAGATCTCCGGACTCTCGCCCACCGTCCGGCCGGTGGAACTCACCGTCGTCGTCCAGTCCGAGGTCCGGCCCTGGCGGTTCCCGCCGAGAGGGGACTTCCTGTTCGGCGAGTGGCTGCGCGGCGAACTCCAGGACGGCGGCCCGCCGCAGCCCGGCCCCATGCCGGACCTGGCCCTCGCGCTCACCATGGTCCTGTCCGGCGACCACCCCCTCACCGGACCGCCGCCCGGCCGCCTCCTCGACCCCGTGCCGCACGCCGACCTCGTCCGCGCCAGCGTCCTGGGCATCCCCGAACTCCTCGACGACCTGCCCGGCGACACCCGCAACGTCCTGCTGACCCTCGCCCGCATCTGGACGACCCTCGCCACCGGCGAGGTCGAACCCAAGGACGCCGCGGCGGACTGGGCCCTGGCCCACCTCCCCCCGGAGCACCGCCCGGTCCTGGAGCACGCCAGGTACCTGTACCTCAACTGCCACTACGAGGAAGAGGCTTGGAGCCCGGAACTGAAGGGCCGAGTGCGCCCCCACGTGGACGAGGTACTCGCCCGCATCGCCGGCCTGCGCCACCGGGGGAGGTGATGCGGCGGCTGGGCGTGCGGCTGTCCGGGGGCCGGGCAATCCGGTGGAGCGGGCCGTCACCGGATTCCCGGCGGCGGCCCGCTCGGACTACTGGACGTCGGTGGGACAGCGGCCGAAGTCCCGGTACCCGTTCTGGGTGTTGTTCTCGGCGAAGAGGGTCACGACGCCGCGCTCGTCGTGCACGGGATCGACGACCAGCCGCCACTGCGTCGCCTTGTTCGGGTCGGTCCGGTAGACCCACTGGCCGGCTTCGTTCTGGGGCCGGTAGTGCTCGGCGATCGCCCTGATGCAGCGGTTGACCTGCCCCACGTCGACGTCGACGTTGGGCCCGGGCCCGTGGCCCGCGTCGATGTGCCGCAGCCCGTAGCCGGAGTTCGGGCCCGTGTGCACACCGCACCGCAGGTACACCCGGCGGCCGTCGCCGTTGCCCGGGGGGAGGGCGTCGTAGAACGTCGAGACGATTCTCGCGCGGTCGTCGCCCGGGCAGGAGTTCGCCGGGATCCGTTCGGCGACCGCCTGGGCCGGTGTCGTCTGCAACGCGAGCGCGCCGGCGACCAGCATCAGGGCGCCGCCGAGATTCCTGATGGACATGCGCGTACCTCCTACCGGTACGGGGGAGTCGGCGGCCCGCGACCCCCCGGTCCGGGGGTGAATCGGCCGCCACACGTCGAGTGTCCGCGCCCGCCCGTGGGCCGCTCCCCGGGTGAGGCATTCGGGTGGTCCGGCCCCGTGCACCGGCTCACAGGACGGGGTGGCGGACCCCTCCCGCCGGCGGCCCACCGCGGGCCGCCTCCTGCTCCGGGCGGAGCAAACCGCACCCCCGTCCTGCGTACCCGGACGGGTCCGTCATCGGGGCGGCGCCGGCGGCGGGCGATGATCCGGAGGTTCCTCCCCTCCACCGAAGGCGGCCCGCCCCGTGCTCCTGGTCATCGTCGTCGCCGTCATCGCCCTGCTCGTGGGCCTGGCGGCCAACCGCTACCTGCGCCCCCGGCTGATCACCGCGAACGACGACGAGGGCATGGCCGTCAAGGACCTCGTCGGCCCGCTGCTCACCCTCACCGTGCTGCTGCTCGCCTTCGTCCTGGTCACCGCCAACGGCTCCTACGGCAAGGCCGAGGTCTCCTCCCGCGGCGAGGCCCGCGCCCTCGACCAACTCGTCGAGACCGCCGAGTACGCGCCCGCCGCCCAGCGAGCCCGCATCCAGGCCGGCGCCGTCTGCTACGCCCGGGCGGTGCGCGAGCAGGAGTGGCCGGCCATGGCGGACGGCAACGGGTCCCCGGCCCCCAGCGTCTGGTCGACCGACTTCCGGCAGACCTTCGCCGAACTCCAGGGCCAGCCCGTCTTCGGCATGCTGGTCGCCGCCGACAACAAGCGCTCCGACGAACGCGAGGAGCGCCTCACCCAGGCCTCCGCCAGCATCCCCGGCGCCATCCTCTGGTTCCTGCTCGCCACCCTGATCATCACGGTCGTCGCCCTCGCGGTCTGCCTCCCCCGCCGCAACAACCGCGGCCAGGTCATCACCCTCGTCGTGATCACCGCGCTGCTCACCACCACCCTGGTCCTCATCCGCGACGTCGACCGCCCCTTCGGCGGCATCATCAACGTCAAGCCCACCGCGATCACCGAGGTGGAGAAGCAGGCCGACCGGGACTTCCACGCCAACGAGCCGACCGGCCGACTCCCCTGCGACGACGAGGGGAACCGCACCGTCTGACCCGCGGCGGCGCGGGCCCGGCTGTTCGGGAGCGCGGCTCCTCGGCGATGAGGACCGCTGCGCCCGCCATCAGGACGGCGCTGACCACCGAGGCGATCCGGCCTCCCGACGAAGGCGTCGAAGGCCGCCTGCCACAGGTCGTCCCGAAAACCGGTCGGCAGCAGGGCCGGGACGAGGCGGCCGGCGGTTGCCACGAGCAGTCCGGCGACGACCCCGTTGGGCTCGTCGATGCGGGTCGCGGTGGCGGGCGTGATGCCCAGGGGCGTCACCAGGAGAGTGGGCAGCGACCACACGGCCGACTCCCACGGCCCCCACGTGCGGGATCCGCCGTACGAGCCCGGGGCGTATCCACGTCTCGCCGGCGCGATGCGCGGGTGCCGACCCCGGGACCTCGACGCCCTGTCGGCGTCGGGGCCGACCGGTGTCCTGGAGGGCATCGCGGTCGAGCCCGCGCGCAGGGGCATCGACGCCCGAGCCCCGCGGGCCCGCGGCGCCGTCACGCCGGAGACCCCCGGGATCACACGGGCCGGGCCGGTCCGCCGGCCTGGTCCTGGGGCCTGTTCCGCAGCCGGCCCCAGGCCGCCCGGCGCTCCAGCCGGCGCTGTTCGGCCGTCGCCCGGCGGGCGGCGCGGGCCGGGTCGAGCGGGGTGCCGTGGCCGACGTGGAGACGGGTGGGGCCGAGGGCGAGCATCGCGCGGAGGCCGGCGAGGTTGGCGAGCGGGTCGTCGTGGAAGGGAGGGCTGGCGGGGCGGCCCCGGACCAGGCCCATGAAGGAGTTGGCGATCAGGTCGCCGGCCACCAGGGCGCCGTCGTCGGTGAGCACGGCGACGGAGCCGGCGGTGTGGCCGGGCGCGGGGATGATCCGGCCGTCGACGCCGAGGTCCGCGAGGGCGGTCTCGCCGTGGAGGACGAGGTCGGGCTCGAAGGGTTCGGCGCGCCGGGCGGCCGGGAACGCGGCAGGGTGCCGACCACGGCGTCGGCGCCCCGCCGCGTTCGCGTCCAGGACCTCCGGGTGCGAATGCCCAGGTCAGAGCAGTTACCCGGGGTATGTACACTCTCCGAGGCGATGAGGAGCGAACCGGGCGGACGGGACGAGTCGGGGATGGCGGGAGCAGGTGGTCCGCTGTCCCGCAGCGGTCTGCGCGGCCGGGAGGCGGAACTCGGCGAGCTGGCGGCGCTGATCGCCTCGGTGGCCCGCACCGGAAGCGCCGGGCTGGCCCTGATCCAGGGCGAACCGGGCATCGGCAAGACCACGCTGCTCGCCGAAGCCGTCGCCAGGGCCGAGGCCGCGGGGTTCTCCGCCGGTGTCGGCAAGGCCGACGAACTGCACCACATCGTGCCGCTCTCCTCGCTCGCCACCAGCGTGCTGCACGGTGACCGGCCGCTGCTCTCCGGCGACGACTTCGCCGACCTCGCCCGCAACCACGACCAGCGGATCTGGCTGGTGGAACGGCTCGCCGAGGCCATCGAGGCCCGGGCGGGCGGCATGCCCGTCCTGATCGGCCTGGACGACGTGCAGTGGGCCGACGCGCTCAGCCGCTTCGCCCTGCAACAGCTGCCCGCCCGGCTGCGCACCTCGCCGGTGCTCTGGCTGCTGGCCGGCCGGCGCGAACCCTCGGGCCCCGCGCGGGAGATCGTCACGGCCGCCGCCGGCCACCTCCGCACCGTCACCGTCCCGCTGGGACCGCTGTCCGGCTCCGCCATCGGCCAACTCGCCGGCGACGCGCTCGGGACGGCGATCGACGAACGCGTGCGGGACCTCCTCGACGGCGCCGGCGGGAACCCGTTCCTGGCCGTCGAGATGCTCACGGGCCTGCGTCACGCCCGGACGCCGGACGACCAGGTGCCGCCCGGCCTGGTGGTGGGCGTGCGCGGCCGACTCGGCTCCCTGCGGCCCGACACCCTGCGCTTCCTCCAGATGGGAGCCGTCCTCGGGCGCGGCTTCGGCTTCGACGCCGCCGCCGCGCTCTGCGGGCGCCCCGCCGCCGACCTGCTCCCGGCACTGGAGGAGGCCCTGCGCGCCGGCCTCCTCGACGACGACGGCGAGCGGCTGGCGTTCCGCCACGACCTGCTGCGCCAGGCGGTCTACGCCGACATCCCGCCGTCCGCCCGCAAGGCCCTGCACCGGGAGGCCGCCCGCAGCCTGGTCGCCGCCGGGCACCGGCCGATCGACGCGGTGCCGCACATCCTCCGGGGCGCCCTGCCCGGTGACGAGGAGGCCGTGACACTGCTGCGCCGCGCCGCCGACGACGTGCTGCCGGTCACACCGGACCTCGCGGCCGACCTCATGACGCGCGCCCTGGAACTCGTCCCCCCGGCGCGCCCGCTCCGGTTCACGGTGGGGGAGCAGGCCGTCCGCTTCCTGACCCGGGCGGGCCGGAGCCGGGAGGCCCTGGCGACCGGCGATCTGCTGCTGGCCGCACGCCCGCCGCTGGAGGTGTTCGGCCGGCTCCAGGCCGCCCTCGGCGGCACGCTGTGGGACCTGGACCTGGCCGGCGAGCTGCGCCGCCGCACCGAGGCCGCCCTCGCCACGGGCGGCGCCGCCGCGGAGGTCGAGGCGCGCCTCGCCGCCCTGCGCACCCTGGCGCTGTCCCGGGAGCGGGACCTGGCCGCGGCGCGCGAGGCGGGCGAGGCCGCGCTGCGCGCCGCCACCGCCGCCGGCGACCGGGAGGCGCACGTCCTGGCCCTGTCCGCGCTCGGCGAGATCGCGCAGAACGCGGGGGAGGGCGCGACCGCGCTGGAGCGCTTCGCCGCGCTGAGCGCCGTCGACGCCGCCTTCCTGCCCGAGGAGATCGTCGCGCACCTGCACCTGGACGACTTCGAGTCCGCCGGGCGCCTGCTGCTGCGGGCGACCGACGCCAGGACGGCCCGGCAGGCGATGACGTCCTGGGCCCAGGGCCGGTACGACCTGGGCCTCGGCCGACTCGACGACGCCGAGGCCGACCTGGTCACCATGGAGCGCCTGGAGAACGAGGTGGGGATCTCCGTCCAGCAGGTCAACGGCCGGGTGCTCCGCTCCCGGATCGCGCTGCTGCGCGGGGAGCGGCAGACGGCGGGGGAGCACCTGGCCGCCGCGCGGGAACTCCTCGCGGCCAAGCCGAACCCGGGCAACACCGCCGCCGTGCGCTTCCTCGAAGCCGTCCACGCCGCCGCCGACGGGGACCTCGCCCTCGCCGTCGACGGGATCCGGCGGGTGCAGCGCGAGGGCCCGTTCATGCGCTGGCGGATCCTGCGCGACTCGGTGGCCCTCGCCACCCGGACGGCACTGCGCGGCGGGGAAACGGAACTCGCCGAGGACCTCGCCGCCCAGGCCGAGGCCCACGCGGAACGCAACCCCGCCGTGCCGACGGCCACCGGTCTCGCCGCGCAGGCCCTCGGACTGGTGCGGAACGACCCCGCCCTGCTCGAACACGCCGTGGACCTGCTCGCGGCGAGCCCCCGCCCGCTGGTGCGCGCCGACGCGTCAGCCGACCTGGGCCGGGCGCTCCTGGCCGCGGGCCGGACGAGTGCGGCGGTGGCCGCGCTGACCGGTGCCCGGGACGCCTTCGCCGAGTCGGGCGGCCACGGCGCGGCGGCGCGGGTGCAGCGCGCACTGGAGCGCGCGGGGGCCGGCGGCGGTCGCCGGGCGGCGTCCGCGCCGCGTCCCGTGCAGGGCTGGGAGGCCCTCACCGCCTCGGAGAAGAAGATCGCGCGCCTGGTCGCCCAGGGCCACACCAACCGGTCGGCCGCCGAACTGCTCTTCCTCTCCCCGCACACCGTCAACACCCATCTGACGTCCGCCTTCCGCAAGCTGTCGGTCAACTCCCGGGTGCAGCTCGCCAACCTGGTGCTGACCCTGCCCGGTGACTGACGGCTTCTCCGGCACCCGCGTTTCTGGTACGTCCACGCGATGCGCGGCTCCCCCCGGCCGGGCTTGGCTGGGGGACCACCACCGAGCCGGAGGTCGCCGACGTGCCCAGACCCAGCCCCTTACTGCCGACCGTCGTGCTCGTGCACGGCGCGTTCGCGGACTCCTCGACGTGGGCGTCGGTCGCCGCACTGCTCCGCGCCGACGGACTGACCGTCCGAACCCCCGCCAACCCGCTGCGCGGACTGGCGCACGACGCCGCCCGCCTCGCGGGCGTGCTGCGCGGGATCGGCGGACCCGTCGTGCTGGCCGGCCACGACTACGGCGGCGCGGTCGTCACCGAGGCCGCCGCCGACGCGGACAACGCCGTGGCGCTCTGCTACGTCGCCGGCTTCGGCCTCGACGAGGGCGAGTGCGTGCTGGACGTCGTGCGCCGCTTCGCCCCGGCGCCGGTGGCCGAGGTGCTGGCCGGGGCCCCGCTGCCGGGCGGCCCGCAGCGCGGGCTGCTCGTCCGGGCGGAACGCTTCCCGCACGTCTACGCCGCCGACCTGCCGTCCGGTGTCCAGCGGGCCCTGGCCGCGGCGCAGCGCCCGATCGCGTGCGGCGCGCTGACCGGCAGACCCGGCCCGCCGGCCTGGGCGTCCAGGCCGTCCTGGTACGCCATCGCGACCGCCGACCGGGTCGTCAACCCCACCGCCCAGCGCTTCATGGCCCAGCGCATGGCGGCCACCGAGCACGTGCTGGACGGTTCGCACGCGGTCGCGCTGTCCCGGCCGGACGCCGTGGCGGCGATGATCCGGGAGGCCGCGGGCCTCGGACGGCGGTCGCCGCGGTGGCTCCCGGACACCGTGCGTCGGCCGCCCGCCGGGGGTGTTTAAGATGGGTTCGAGCGGAAGGCACCGGTTCGGGTCATCGAGACGTCACGGGAATCCGCCGCACCCTCCATTCCCGCGACAGCGCCGTTCCGCGGCCGCTGACGGTCACTCGACAAGGCACCCAGCATGTTTTCACCGGTCGGACGGCCGACTCGACGTTTCGTCATCGGCCTGGCCGGAGCCATGGCCCTGGTCGTGGCCGCCACCGGATGCGCCGCGGGGACCGGCTCCGGTTCCGGCTCCGGCTCCGCCGAGGGCGCCACCTCCATCACGGTGCTCGACTACTACACCGACGCCACCGAGCACGCCCAGTGGAGCGAGATGCTCTCCGCCTGCGGCGAGCGGGCCGGCGTCGGCGTCGAGCACACCAGCGTCCCGGGCGCGTCGCTCGTCCCCAAGGTGTTGCAGCAGGCCTCGTCGCGGACCCTGCCGGACCTGCTGATGCTGGACAACGCCGACCTCCAGCAGATCGCGCAGACCGGCGCGCTGACGCCGCTGGACCGGTACGGCATCGACACCGGGGGCTTCGCCGAGCACATCCTGTCCGCGGGCAGCCACCAGGGGAAGGTGTACGGGCTGGCGCCCTACGTCAGCACGGTCGCCCTCTTCTACAACGAGGACATGCTCGCCGAGGCCGGTGTCGCCGTGCCGCGGACGTGGGACGACCTGAAGGACGCGGCGGCCCGGCTCACCCGCCCCGGGCGCTACGGCATGGCGGTCGACGCCAACGCCACCTTCGAGAGCAGTTGGCAGTTCCTGCCCTTCCTGTGGTCCAACGGCGGCGACGAGAAGCGGCTGGACACCCCGGAGGCCGCCGAGGCGCTCCGGCTCTGGGTCGACCTGGTGAACAGCGGGTCCATGTCCAAGTCGGTGCTGAACTGGACGCAGGCCGACCTGCACGACCAGTTCGCCGCCGGACGGACGGCCATGATGATCAACGGGCCGTGGCGGATCCCCGCCCTGGAGAAGGACCCCGGCCTGCACTGGGCGGTGGCCCCGATCCCCGTGCCCCGGGCCGGGCAGACCCCGGTCACCCCGCTCGGCGGCGAGGTGTGGACGCTCCCGCAGAACCCGTCCGCGGAGCGGCAGCGGAAGGCCGCCCAGGTCCTCGCCTGCCTCACCGAGCCCGACAACATGCTCACCCTGGCCGGCCGGCACGTGACGGTCCCCTCCCGGACGGCCGCCGCCGCCCGGTACGCGGAGCAGAACCCGTCGAGGGCCGTCTTCGTCAAGGGCGTGGAGAACGCGCGGACCCGGACCGGGGAACTCGGCGTCAGGTGGCCGAAGGCGGCGACCGGGATCTACACCGCGATCCAGTCCGCGCTGACCGGGCGGCAGACGCCCGAGGAGGCCCTGAGGCAGGCGCAGCGGACCGCGACCGGTGACTGACCGGCCCGGCCCCGGGGCCCGGCTGTCCCGGTGGCTGTTCGTCCTGCCCGCCGTGGCGTACCTGCTGCTCTTCTTCGGCTACCCCGTCGTCAAGAACGCCGTGATGAGCTTCCAGGAGTACTCGGCCACGACCTTCTACACCGGCTCCGCCCCGTTCGCGGGCCTGCGGAACTACGCGACGGTGCTCTCCTCGGAGGCGTTCA
This sequence comes from Kitasatospora sp. NPDC057500, assembly GCF_042802195.1. Classification (NCBI taxonomy): domain Bacteria; kingdom Bacillati; phylum Actinomycetota; class Actinomycetes; order Kitasatosporales; family Streptomycetaceae; genus Kitasatospora; species Kitasatospora sp. NPDC057500. Next base: position 32,836 of record NZ_JBHVER010000004.1, read on the forward strand.
CCGGGGCCCTGCCGACCACGGCCTTGTTCACCGCCGGCTCCGTCCTCGGGCAGTTCGCCGTCGGCCTGGCCCTCGCGCTGTTCTTCCAGCGCCGCTTCCCGCTCGGCGGCCTGCTGCGCTCGCTCCTGCTGCTGCCCTGGCTGCTGCCGCTGGTGGCCTCCGGGACGACCTGGCGGTGGATGCTCGACCCCGACACGGGGGTGGTCAACACGGTGCTGCGCGGACTCCACCTCTCCTCGGACGGCGTCCCCTGGCTCACCGGCACCTCGCAGGCCCTGCTGTCGGTGGTCCTCGTCAACGTCTGGGTCGGCATCCCCTTCGCCACCACGATCCTCTACGGCGGCCTGCAGGACATCCCCCCGCACCTCTACGAGGCGGCGCGGCTGGACGGCGCCGGACCGGTGGCCTCGTTCCGGCACATCACCTGGCCGCTGCTGCGCCCGGTGGCGCGCGTCGTGCTGCTGTTGAGCGTGGTCTACACGCTCAAGGTGCTGGACGTCGTCCTGGTGGTGACCGGCGGCGGGCCGGCCGGTGCCACGCAGACCCTCGCCACCCGGGCCTACGAGCTCTCCTTCCAGCAGTTCGAGTTCGGGCGCGGCGCCGTGCTGAGCAATGTGCTCATCGCCGTCTCGTTCGTCCTCGCCCTCGTCCACCTGCGGGCCGACCGCCGCGCCCGGGCGCTCCGGGAGGTGTCCGGGTGAAGCGCGCCCCGGGCCGCGGCCCGCTGTCCACCGCCGTCGGGATCGTGCTGCTGGCGCTGATGCTCTTCCCCGTCTACTGGATGGTGAACGCCTCCCTCCAGCCGGCGGGCAACACCCTGCGGGGCGGCTGGTTCCCGCACCCGCCGGACTTCGGCGGCTACGCCGTCGCGCTGCGCGAGCAGGGGGGCAACCTCGTCACCAGCCTCCTGGTGTCCCTCGGCAGCGTGGCGCTCAGCCTCGGGCTCGCCGCGCCGGCGGCCCACGCGCTGGCCCGGTTCTCCCTCCGCGGCACCCGCCTGGTGCTGCTCGGGGTCCTGGTCACCCAGATGGTGCCCGGCATCGTCGTGGCCAACGCGCTGTACGGCGCCTACGCCGACCTGGGACTGCTGAACTCCTACCTCGGGCTGGTCCTCGCCGACTCCACCTCCGGGGTCCCCTTCGCGATCGTCGTCCTGCACGCGTTCATGCGGACCATCCCCGGGGAGATCATCGACGCGGCCCGGGTCGACGGCGCCGGCCGGCTGCGGGTCTTCCGGTCCGTGGTGCTGCCGCTGAGCACCAACGCGCTGGTCACCGCCGCCGTCTTCACCTTCCTCTTCAGCTGGGGCGACTTCCTCTTCGCGCTCACCCTGACCACCACGCCGTCCGTCCGTCCGGTCACCCTGGGCGTCTACCAGTACCTCGGCGCCCACACCGACCAGTGGAACGCCGTCATGGCGACCTCGGTGCTGGCCTCCCTGCCCGCCGTTCTGCTGCTGGCCGTCTCCCAGCGCTTCGTCACCTCGGGCGCGACCGAGGGAGCCCTCCGCTGATCTAGCGGGTTCACGCGATGTGCCCGACCCGGGTCCGCTGGCACGGTGGTGCGAAAGGCACACCGGCCGAAGGACGGGGATCATGGCACCGGATGTCCACGAAGAACGCGCTCACGGCGGCTCGCGCGCGACCGGCTCGCCGTTCGCCCACCGCAGGCGGGCGGCCTGGCACGATGAGCTGTCCCGGACCTTCGGCGCCGTGCCCCTGGCCGTCCCCGGGGAGCCGTCCTGCGGGACGGTCCGCACCGCGTCGCTCGGCCGGCTCCGGACCGCCACCGTGGAGGGCGACGGCCTGTCCGCCCTGAGGACGAAGCGGCTGACCGTCCAGGACGGGCAGGACGGCCGGCTGGTGGTCACCCTGCTGGACACGGGCGCCGCCCGCCTGGAACAGGACGGCCGCGAAGCGGTCCTCGGGCCCCGGGACGTCTTCGTCCACGACCTGGCCCGCCCCTTCCAGCTGGCCTTCCCCGGGGCCTTCCGGGCCAAGTCCCTGGTCCTGCCGAGGGACGTCCTCGGCCTGAGCGAGTCCGAGACGGCCCACGTGACCGCCCGCCGCTTCGGCGCCGACACTCCGCTCGGCTGCCTGCTCTCGCCCCTGCTGGCCGGACTGGTGGACGGCGCCGGGGACTACGGGCCGCACACCCTCAAGCTGATGGCCCGCAACGTCGTGGACCTGCTCGCCATGCTGGCCGACGAGGTGCTCGGCCGGGCCGCCGCGGACGCCTCCGGCGGCGACCGGGCACTGCTGGCGCGGATCCAGGAGTTCATCGACCGCAACCTCGCGGACCCCGACCTGAGCCCGGAGACCATCGCCCGGGCCCACCACATCTCCCTGCGCTACCTGCACAAGCTCTTCGAGGGCGAGGAGGCGACGGTCCGCCGGTGGATCCAGCGACGCCGGCTGAAGGAGTGCCGGCACGACCTGGCGCTGCACCGGACCACCACGATCTCCGCCGTGGCGCACCGCTGGGGCTTCACCAGCGCCGCGCACTTCAGCAAGGTGTTCCGGGCCGCCTACGGCATGGCCCCGCGTGAGTGGCGCGGCATCCAGGAGAAGGCGCCGGCCGGCCCCACGGCGTCCGCGCACCTGGTCGAGGCCTGAACGGCCCGACCCCTCGCACCCGCCGGTCGGCCGAACGCGAGCCCGGCCTCCGCCGCGGCCTCGGCCGCGATCCGGGCCTCCGTCAGGACCGCGTCCGAGAGCAGCATCGTCGTGTCGTTCCGGGCGATCGTCGCGGCGCTGCGCGCGGCCGGGGCCGCCGCCCCCGCGGACCTGGCCGAGGCGAGGAGCCGGGGTGCCGCGAAGGGCACGACGGCGGAGCCGAGGCGCATTCGCGACACCGCCGCGTCGCCGGTCGCCACCCCGTCGGACGCACCCGTCCGCCGTCGAGGTCCGCCCCCGCACGTCCGACGGGTTCTCGGGCGGAGCCGCGCTGTGGGAGGCGGGTCGGAGCGGTTCAGCGGCCCGGGCCGGCCGCGTTCGGGGGCGGCGGGCCCACGACCGGGAAGAGGCTGTCGGCCCGGTCGAGGACTTCGGCGGCGGCCCGGTTGCGCCGGAAGGTCCGGAGCAGGGACCGCACCCGGGCGAACTCGCGGTCGGCGTAGACGGACGCGGTGCTCCCGTAGTGGGCCAGGAAGGCCTCGCAGTGGGCCGCCGCCTGGTCCGGAGCTCCCGAGGACACGGCGGAGCGGGCGATGGCGGAGTACGTCATGGCCAGGCCCATGTGCTCGTCGTCGGCCCACTGCCGGAGGGACTCCTCGAACGCCTTGACGGCGGGCCGGGCCGCCCGGCAGGCGGACAGCACCATGCCCCTCCAGTAGTCGAACTCGGCGCGGGGGCACTGCAGGAAGGGGTCGTCGTCGTCGGGCGCGACGTCGTAGCAGCGTTCGGCGGCCAGGAGGTCGGCGACGGCGTCGGACCGTTCGGCGGTGGCGGACCGGCAGACGGCGCGCTGGCCGAGGAGGAGGGCGCGGAGCGGGCCGTCGGGGATCCGTACGGCGGTGGCCTGTTCGGCGAGCTGGAAGGCCCGGGCGGTGTAGCCGAGTGACAGTGCCTGGAAGCTCAGTATGCGCAGGGAGAGGGCGTAGGTGGCCCGGTCGCCGCACCGCGCGGCGAGGTCGAGGGCGCAGAGGAGGTACTGCTGGGCGAGGTGGTGGTGTCCGGCGTCGACGGTCATCGCGCCCATCCGGTAGGTGAGCCGGGCCTGGTCGGCCGGCTGTCCCCACAGGGCCGGGCCGTTCGTACGGTCCGCGTGGGCCAGGTAGCCGGCGAGCATCGGGCGGATGTTGATGCCGCCGTACCTGACGTGCAGTTCCTTGAACAGGGCTACCAGGTCGCCGGTCGCCCCGTGGGCGGCGAGGGGCGGCCGGTCGTCCGGGCGCGCGGTGGATCGGGACGGAAGCCGGGCGGAGTCGTAGATCCGCTCCCGTAAGCGTGGGCCCTGCTCGGGGTGCAGGTCGGTGCGCGCGAGTTCCATGACGCGGGGCAGGCCCTGCGGTTCGGCGGCCGAGGGCCCGCCCCCCTGCGCGGCCCCCTGCTGCCCGAAGCCGATGTCGGCCGTGCCGACGGGCCTTCGGAGGCGTCGGCTGAAGGCCTCGGCGATGAGCTTGGGTGTCGGTTCTTTGGGCCTGGTGCCGGTGAGCCAGTGGGCGGGTGCTGTTCGGTGGTAGGACAGTTCGAGGCCCTGTGCGCGGGCCAGTTCGATGACGGCCCGTACCAGTTCTCCGGTGCTCCACCGGGATTCGGACAGCAGCGCGGCCAGTAACAGGTTCGGCTTGCGCTCCTTCATGTGTCCCTCCTGGCTCGGTGCCGACAGCCGGTGGCCGGGCTGACGAGGGCCGTTCGGCGGTTTCGCCGACCGGGACCGTCAGTCGCGGGCCAGCACGGTCATCGGCAGTCTGTCGGGGCGCGGGACCAGGGCCGCGACGGGGCGGACCCGGTGCCCGGGCACAGGGCGAAGGCGCCAGTGCGTGGCGATGTGGGCGACCGTCAGGGCCATCTCGGTCCTCGCGAAGAATTCGCCGATGCAGCGGTGGTAGCCGGCGGCGAAGGGGATGAACGCTCCCCGGGGGAGCTGCCGGCTGCGCTCCGGCAGCCACCGGTCGGGGTCGAAGCGGTCGGGCTGCGCGTACAGCCGAGGGTCGCGGTGCAGCGCGTACAAGCTGAATCCCACTTCGGTGTCCGGCGGGATCCGCACGCCGTCGATCCGGAGCGCTGTGAGGGCCCGCCGGGTCCCCAGCGGCGGGGAGTACATCCGCTGCACCTCCTGGATCAGGCGGCCGGTGTACTCCAGGTCCGGGATGTCGGCGTACGTGGCCGGGCGCCCGCCGAGGACGTCGGCGAGCTCCGCGTGGAGCCTGCGTTCGACCTCGGGGTACCGGGCCAGTTCGTGGAACACCCAGGCCATGGTGTGCGCGGTCGTCACGCTTCCGGCGCCCAGGATCGTGGTGATCTCGTCGCGGACCTGGAGGTCGCTCATGCGCTTGCCGGTCGCGCTGTCGTGTGCCGTCAGCAGCCACGACAGCAGATCGTCGTGGGCGTCGGCGGAGTGGTGCTCGGCGATCAGCCGGTCGGTGGTGCGCCGCATGCGGTCCGCCGCGGAGTCGAACCGCCGGTTCATCGGGATCGGAACGTTGTCGAGCCACCTCGGCATCAGGGCGCGGGTGACGATGGTCCTGTCGAGCACGGGCATGCAGTGCCGGATCTCCGCGGCCGCCTCGGGCCCGAGGTCGCAGGAGACCATCGCGTCGGCGATGATCCCGATGGCCGTGTTCATCATCTCCTCTTCGACCCGCACCTCCAGGCCGGGCCTCCAGGAGTCGGTGAGGGCCTGGAGGTGCCGCGTCATGACCGAGGCGTAGTAGGGCATCCGGCTCTGGTGGAAGAGCGGTTGCATCAGCCGCCGCTGGCGGTGGTGGTTCTCCCCGTCGGAGGTCGCGAGGCCGTCCCCGAGGAGGCGGCGGGTCCGGGCGAAGAACCGGCCGCGGGCGAACGAGTGGGCGTCCTTCACCAGCACCTGGTGGAAGAGGCCGGGGGTGGTGACGAAGTACACCGGCAACGGTCCGATGTCCACGCGGACCAGGTCCCCCGCCGCGTGCAGGGAGCGCAGGAAGGGCAGGGTCTCCCGAGCCAGGGGCAGCGCGTGTCCGACGACCGGGAGCCGGTGGGGTGCGATCCGCACGGTGTCCGTCGGGCTGGTGATCATGGTGCCCTCACTCTCCTCCGGAGGAGTCCATGGCCTCCGACGTGAACCCGGGATCGAGGTCCGTTCCGGCGGAGTTCAGGAGGTAGGCGAACATCCGGTAGTGGCCGGCCAGCATGGTGATCTCGATCATCCCGGCGTGGTCGTAGCGGGCGGCGAGGGCCTGCCAGGTGGGCTCGGACAGGCGGGCGCCCCGGTGGAGTTCGTGCGCGGCCCGGAGCAGGTGGCGGTCCTGGTCCGACCACGCCGGGTCCGCGGGTCCGCGCGGGATGCGCCGGATCTCCGCCTGCCGCAGACCGGCGCTCGTGGCGAGCGGGACGTGGCGGCTCCATTCGTACCGGGCCCCGGCGAGGAAGACGGTGCACAGGATCAGCAGTTCCCGTTCGCGGTGCGGGAGGCGCCCGCGCGTCAACAGGAAGAGCGAGAGCGGTGCGACGGCCTCCATCAGGTCGGGGTGGTGCAGGAGCGTGCCGACGACGTTGGGCACGCCGGGGCCGAGGACCTCGGGAACGCGAGCGGCCAGGGCGCGGTGCCGCTCGTCCCAGTGGTCGGCGGGCAGGGGGGCGATCCGTTGTGCGGATGTGTCGTCCGGGGGCATCGGTGCGCGCTCCTTCACAGGGATTCCAGCCAGGCCTGCACGGCGTCGGCCGCCGGCCGGGCGTGCCGGCCGAGGACGGAGAAGTGATCGCCGGGCACGTCGACGGCGTGGTGGGGGAAGGGCCAGGGGAGGCCCATGGAGCTGTCCCGGGGGCGGAGGAACAGCGTCGGGGCGATGGCGGCGGCCGGGGACCAGTTCGCGATCAGGTCGCGGTAGGCGATCCCGGCCGTCAGGGCCGCGGCGGTGGGGAAGGCGGCGGTCGCGTGGTCGGCGACGCGGAACGCGGCCTCCTCGATGAGGGGGTGGGACCGGGTGCCCGGGGGGAGCGTGTCGAGGAGGACCACGATCGCGGCGGGTGCGTCGCGTCCGCGGAGCCGCTCGGCCAGGGCGTGGGCGAACCAGCCGCCGGAGGAGTGACCGAGCAGGACGACGCGGTCGGCGGTCGGCGGGGCGGCCAACTCCCCGGCCCAGAGGTCCAGCAGCAGATCGAGGGAGGCCGGTAGGAGTTCGCCGTCCCGGTAGCCCGGTGCCGCCAGGGCCCGGACGGCGCGCCGTCCGGTGAATCCGGAGGCCAGCCGGGCGAAGGGGGAGCCGTCCGGCGGGGACCCGATGCTGGGCACGCACACCACGGCCGGGAGGTCCGGACCGTCGGCGAGCAGGAGGGGGTGGTGCTCCGGAGCCCCGGCGGCGCTGCGGAAGACCGGGCGCCGCCGGGCCCGCAGCTCCACCGGCCGGACCGCCCGCTCGTACTGGCGGGCCCCACAGGCCTTGAGGAAGGAGGCGACCAGGTCGCCGTCGTCCCCGTCCGGCCGGGCGTGCCGTGCGCCGGAGGGCGCGGGTGCGGGCGCGGGGTCGGGGCCGGCCGCGGTGAGCACCCGGTCCAGGTGGCCGGCCAGTGCGGCGGGGGTGGGGTGGTCGAACACGGCCGTCGCCGTCAGCCGGGCGCCCAGGGCGGCGCCCAGCCGGTTGCGGAGCTCGGTGGACGCCAGGGAATCGAGTCCGGCGTCGCGGAACGGCGTTTCGGCGTCGACCGCCTCGGGGCCGGGGTGCCCCAGGACGGTCGCCGTGTGGGCGCGGACGAGGGCGACGAGCCGCTCGGCGCGCCGGTCGGGCTCCAGCCGCAGGAGCCGGGCGGTCTCCTCCGGGGCGCTTTCCGCCGCGGTGTCCGCGTCGGAGGCCGCGGCCCGTGCCGCGCCGCGCTGCGGGGTGTGCGCCGACAGGTCGGTGAAGAGGTCGGGGAGCGGTTCCCCCGCGGCGGCGGACGGCATGGGCGCCACCGCCAGCTGCGGTTCGTCCAGTTCCAGGGCCAGGTCGAAGCCGGCCAGGGCGCGTGCCGTGGACAGGGGCAGCAGACCGTGGCGCTGGACCCGGCGCAGGTCGGTCTGCGTCAGATGGGCGGTCATGCCGCTGGCCTGCTCCCACAGGCCCCAGTTGACGGAGGTGGCGGTCAGCCCCATGGCGCGCCGGTGGTGGGCCAGCGCGTCGAGGAAGGCGTTGGCGGCCGCGTAGTTGGCCTGGCCCGGGTAGCCCAGCAGGCTGCTCATGGAGGAGTAGAGCACGAAGGCCCGCAGGCCGCCGCCGAGGGTCAGCTCGTGCAGGTTGAGGGCGGCCTCGGCCTTGGCGCGCAGCACGGTCCGCAGCCGTTCCGGGGTCAGGTCGGCGACCAGGCAGTCGTCGAGGACGCCCGCCGCGTGGACGACGGCGCTCAGCGGGTGCTCCGGCGGGACCGCCGCGAGGACCTCGGCCAGCGCCGAGCGGTCGGCCGCGTCGCAGGCCGGCAGTTCGACGGCGGCTCCGAGCGCCGACAGTTCCTCGGCGAGCTGCCGGGCGTGCGGGGCTGCGGCACCACGGCGGCCGACGAGGACCAGGCGGCGCACCCCGTGGGTGGTGACCAGGTGCCGTGCCAGTTCCGCGCCGAGCGTCCCGGTCCCTCCGGTGATCAGGACGGTGCCGGCGGGGCCCAGCCGCTCGGGCCCCTGGGTGAGGACCAGCTTGCCCGTGGAGCGGCCCTGGCTGAGGTGACGCATGGCCGGGCGGGCGTGGCGGACGTTCCAGGACCGGGTGGGCAGCGGCCGCAGGGCCCCGGCGGCGAACAGCGCGCTCAGCCTCCCGACGATCGCCCCCAGCCGGTCGGGCGGCGTGCTGAGCAGGTCGACGACGTGGTAGGTGACCCCCGGGTGACGGGCACGGACGGCCTCGGCCTCCCTGACGTCGGTCTTGCCCAGCTCCACGTAGCGGCCGCCCGGACGCAGCAGCCGCAGGGAGGCGTCCACGAAGTCGCCCGCCAGGCTGCCGACGACCACGTCGAATCCCGTGCCTCCGGTCGCCGAGCGCAGCCGCTCCTCGAAGTCCAGGCTCCGCGAGTCGGCGATCCGGTGCGCGGGAATGCCGAGGGACTCCACCAGGGGCCACTTGGGCCGGCCGGCGGTGGCGTGGATCTCGGCGCCCAGGTGGGAGGCCAACTGGACGGCCGCCATGCCGAATCCGCCGGCGGCGGCGTGGATCAGCACCTTCTCGCCGCTGCGCACGGCGGCCCGCTCGACCAGCGCCTCGTACGCGGTGACGAAGACGCCGGTGACCCCGGCGGCCTGCTGGTCGCTCCAGTGGGCGGGCACCGGCAGCACCGAGCGGCGGTCGACCACCGCCAGGGCGGCGTGCAGGCCGTCCCGGCCGCCGACGCCGGCGAAGGCCGCGACCCGGTCGCCGGTCCGCACGCCGGTCACCCGCGCTCCGACGGCCACCACCTCCCCGGCGACCTCGCACCCGATGGACGTGCCGTCCACCTTGGCGAGCGCGGTCATCGGATCGCGGAAGTTCAGTCCACTGGCGTGGACCCGGACGCGGAGCTGGTCGGGCTCCAGCGGCGCGAGGACGTCCGGGGCCGGAACGGCCGCCACACCGTCCAGCGTGCCGCTGTGCGAGGGGGCCAGCCGCCAGGGCCTGCCGTCGGCGGGCAGCGAGATCAGGTCGCCGTCGTCGGGGAGGACCAGGCGGGGCACGTAGGCGGTGCCTCCGCGCAGTGCCACGGTCGGGTGGCCGCCGGCGATTCCCGCGGCCAGCGCGGGGACCGGCACCGGGCCGCCGTCGAGGTCGATCAGCTGGCACCGGCCCGGGTTCTCCCGCTGCGCCGTACGGATCAGTCCCGCGCAGGCGGCGGCGGGCAGATCGGTCACGGAATCCCCGAACCGGACGCTGTGGGCGCCCCGCACCAGGACCACCAGCCGCGTCCCGCGGAGCCGCTGGTCCGCCAGGTGCCGCTGCAGGTCGTCCAACAGCGCGGAGAGGCGTCGGTGGACTTCGTCGGCCCGTACGGTGGCGCCGCGGACGTCCGGAGCGGTGCGCCGGTCGAGCAGGACGGCGTCGGGCGCGGCCGCTCCGGCAGCCAGCGCCGCCACCAGGCCGGAGAGGTCGGGGAAGCGCGTCGCTCCCGGCAGGTCCCGGCCGGGCCCGACGACGGCCCAGCGGGAACCGTCCTCCGACGAGGCGGGCCCGGCCAACGGCCGCCAGACGATCCGGAAGACGCTGGGCTCGGCGGCGGCGAGCGCCGCGCGCAGGGCCCGGGTCGTGGTGGGCCGTACCTGGAGGTCGTGGACGACGGCCACGGTCCGTCCCGCGAGGTCGGTGACGCGGATGTCGAAGCCGCCGCCCGCCGCGGCGGTGACGGTGGAGCGCAGGGCACCGGCCCCGCGGGTGTACAGCCGCACCGAGCCGATGGAGTGGGGGAGGAGCGTCCGGTACTCCCCGTCCGGCTCCTGCGCCCCCTGGACGCCCTGCGCCTCCTGCGCCTCCTGCGCCTCCGCCCGCCGCAGGGCGAGGAGGGCGGGGTGCAGGGCCGCGTCCATGAGCGCCGGGTGGAGCTCGAACAGGGCCGCGTCGGTGCCGACATGACCGCTCGGCGCGACCTCGCCGTGGAACCCGGCGTCGTCGCGCCACAGGCCGTGGAGGCGGAACTCCGGGCCGTAGACGTAACCGCGTGCGTGAAGGTCCTCGTAGAGCCCTTCCACGGGGACCTCTTCCGCCGAAGCGGGCGGCCAGGTCGTCATGCGTCCTCACATCCTCGGTCCGTCATCCTTGTTCCGCCTCGACGGCCCCCGCGCCGGTGGCCTGGGCGTGGCACGTCCACCGTCCCAGGGCCGTACGGGAGTGCAGCGTCAGGGCGTGGCGGTCGGCCGCCCGGGGAGCGCAGCTCACCCGGACGTCGACGGCGCCGCTGGAGGGCAGTGCGAGCGGTGCCCGAAGGACGACGTCCTCCAGGCGCTCGCAGCCGAGCCGGTCAGCCGCCCGGAGCAGCAGTTCCAGCATGCCGGTGGCGGGCAGCAGGACCGTGCCGTGCACGACGTGGCCGCCGAGCCAGGGGTGTTCGGACAGCGACAGGCTGCCCGTGAACACGGTGCCGCCGTCCGGCAGGTCGACCGCCGCGGCGAGCCAGGGGTGGCCGACGGGGTCAAGACCCGCGTCCCGCAGGCCGGTTCCGGCCGGCTCCGTGGGCAGCCAGTGGCGGCGGTGCCGGAAGGCGTGGACGGGCAGGTCGACGGTGCGCGCCCCGGGGTACAGGGCGCCCCAGTCCAACCGCGTACCCGAAGCGTTGGCACGGGCGAGCGCGGTGGCGAAGGCCGTCGCGTCGCTCCGGTCCCGGTACAGAGTGGGCACCACCGCGCCCTCGACGCCCGCGTCGGCCAGGATGTCGGCGACGGCCGCGGCCAGGACGGGATGCGGGGAGACCTCGACGAACTGCCGGTGCCCGGCGGCCACCGCCTCCCGCACGGCCGCGTCGAAACGCACCGTCTGCCGCAGGTTGCGGTACCAGTACCCGGCGTCCAGCGCGGTGTGGTCGACGCGGCGCCCCAGGGTCGCGGAGAACACCGGAATGCGGCCGGGCCCGCACGCCACGTCCTCCAGCAGAGTGAGAACCTCCTCGCGGACGGGGTCCATGTGCGGGCTGTGGGAGGCGTAGTCGACGGGCAGCCGCCGGGCGCGAACCCCCTCGCGGGCGCAGCACTCCAGTACTTCCGCGAGGGCGTCGGTGTCCCCGGCCACCACCGTCGCCGCCGGGCCGTTCTCCACCGCCACCTCCACCCGGCCCGCCCAGGGGGCGATCAGGAGCGCGGCCGTTGCGGCGGGAGCGGCCAGGGAGGCCATCCCGCCCCGAGAGGTGACGTGCCGAAGGGCCCGGCTGCGCAGCGCGACGACGCGGGCCGCCTCTTCCAGGGAGAGCACCCCGGCGATGTGCGCGGCGGCGATCTCGCCCTGGCTGTGCCCGATCACCGCCGCGGGCCGGACACCGTGCGCACGCCACAGCTCGGCGAGTGCCACGTACACGGCGAACAGGGCGGGCTGGACGTACTCGGCCCGCTCCAGGGGCGGCGCGCCGGGCGATCCGCACGCGACGTCCTCGATGTCGGCATCGAGCCACGGCCGCAGGGCCGCGCCACAGGCGTGCAGGGCGGACGCGAAGACGGGCGAGGCCTCCAGTAGCGCCGCGGCCATGCCCGGCCACTGGGCGCCCTGTCCGGGGAAGACGAAGACGGGGGCCGTGCCGGGCAGGGCCTTTCCGTTCACCACCGAGGTGGACGCCTCTCCCCGTGCGAGGGCATCGAGCCCGGCCAGCAGTTCGTCGACACCGCCGCCGATCGTGGTGGCGCGGTGGGGGAGCGCGCTGCGTGTCGTGGCCAGGGACCAGGCCACGTCGGCGGGGTCGACCGTCGGCGTCGTGCGGACGTGCCGGGCCAAGCGGGCGGCCTGAGCCCGCAGGCCCTCCTCGCCGGCTCCGGACAGCGGCCACAGCCAGACCCCGGTCCCGTCCTTCCAGGCCCTGCCGTTCCCGGCCCCGCCGTCCTCGGCCGGGTGTCCGGGGGCGGCGGTCCGCAGGTCGGCCGGCGCCTCCTCCAGCACCGCGTGCGCGTTGGTGCCGCTGATGCCGTACGCCAGGACCCCGGCCCGGCGCGGGCGCGGGCCGCGCGGCCAGGGCCGCGGCTCGCGCAGCAGCCGCACCGTACCCGCGCTCCAGTCGACGGCCGGTGTGAGGTTCTCCGCGTGCAGGGTGGCGGGCAGGTGCTCGTGCTGGAGGGACAGCACCATCTTCACCACGCCGGCCAGGCCCGCGACGGCGGTGGTGTGCCCGATGTTCGTCTTCACCGAACCGATCCACAGCGGGTCCTCGGGGGTGCGGTGGCGGCCGTAGCAGGCCTGGAGCGACGCCGCCTCCACCGGGTCCCCCGCGCGGGTCCCCGGGCCGTGCGCCTCGACCACCCCGATGTCCCCCGGTTCCAGGCCGGCGTCGCGCAGCGCGGCGAGGATGACGGCTTGCTGGGCCGGCCCGCTCGGGGTCGTCAGCCGGTCGCTGGCCCCGTCCTGGTTGATCGCGCTGCCGCGCACGAGGGCGAGCACCGGGTACCCGCCGGCCCGGGCGCGCTCCAACGGCATCAGCACCACCGCGGCGACGCCCTCGGCCGGGGCGAACCCGTCCGCCTCGGCGGCGAAGGCCTTGCACCGCCCGTCCGGGGCGTACACCTTCAGCCGGGAGAACCACTTCAGCTGTTCGGGCGAGGCGATCACGGTGGCGCCGGCGGCGATCGCCACGTCGCACTCGCCGACCCTCAGCGCCCGTACGGCGAGGTGCAGGGCCACCAGGGAGGACGAGCACGCGGTGTCCACCGTGAGTGCCGGACCGTTCAACCCCAGGGCGTAGGCGATCCGGCCCGAGGCCACACTGGCCTGCGTGCCAGTGAGGAGGTAACTTTCGAGCCCGGACGGGGCGTTGCCGGTCAGTTGGTCGTAGCCGCTGTCGTTCATCCCCACGTAGACGCCGGTGCGGCTGCCCTCCAGGCCCCTCGGGGCGATGCGAGCCCGCTCCAGCGCGTGCCAGGTGCTCTCCAGCAGCAGTCGCTGCTGCGGGTCCATCGCGGACGCCTCACGCGGGCCGATCCCGAACACCTCGGCGTCGAAGCCCGCCACGTCGTCGAGGAAGCCCGCCGCCCGCACGTACGTGGTGCCCTCGACGGTGTGGTCCGGGTCGTAGAGCCCGTCCAGCTTCCAACCGCGGTCCCGCGGCAGCCCCGTGGCCGAGTGCTCGCCCGCCGCCAGCATCCGCCAGAGCCCCTCCGGGGACGTCGCGGGCCCGGTGAATCGGCAGTCCATCCCCACGACGGCCATCGGGACCCGTGCCTGCTCGCCGGACGCCGCAGCCGTGGACGGTTCGGTGGACGGTTCGGTGGACATCAGGACCGCTCCTTTCGCAGAGGCCGCGGCGGCGCGTGCGACAGAACCCGGTCACCGGGGTGCTGGACGGTCCGGCGCCCGCGCCTCGACGGCGTGCCCGGAGAGCGGGGGGACACGGGGGTCCGCTGCCGGTGAGGAACGGCGCACCGTTGCCCGTCCGGGCCGGTGCCGCTTCCGAAGTGAAGCCGCCGATACAGGAAACGATGCACGATTCCGCTGGGGCGGCCTAGACTTCCGCGCCGGTCGATGTGTGAAAGCGTTGAAACCCGGGTGGGCCCTGGAGGGACGTCGGCCCGTACCGGTTCCCGGGCGGCCCGGCGGCTCCGCCACGGGGCGGCTAGCGGTCGGTCAGGTGATCTGTCGGATGACGGTGGCGGCGTTCCAGTAGGCGGTCTCGGAGTGGAAGCGCCCGTCGGGCGAGAAGGTGAAGATGCTCAGCCCGTGTTTGGTGAAGCGGCGGCCCATCACGGCGTTCTCGGTGAGGTGGGGGAAGCGTCCGGCCACTGTGGCGGAGAGCGTCCATTTGGTGCCGATCTCGCCGTTCTCCCCCACGAGGTAGCCGTCGAGGGTGAGTTGGTGATCGTGGAACGCGGTGAACCAGACTTCTCCGGCCTTTCGGAGCCCGGGCTTGTCCTCCACCGCGATCTCCATGGCGAGGTCCTCCACGCGTACGTCGTCGGTGTAGCACGACAGGTACGCTTCGAGGTCGTCGGCGGATATGGCATGCGCCCAGGTGCGGAACAGTTCGTCTCGTTCTGCCGGGATGTTCATGGTTCCTCCGTTGTCGGACATCGGCGGGAGAAGTGCTCATCCAGCGCTCATCCAGCGGTCGAGCGGTCGAGCGGTCGGGCGGTCGAGCGGTCAGCGTCGGAGCCGGTCCCCGGGCGCGGGTCGCGGTCTTCCTCCGGCCTGCCGGGCAGGTCATTCGGCGATCGTCGTGTGGTAGGCCCACCGATACGTCGGTTCGTACTCGGCGTCGGTGGCGCGCTCCTCGCGTTCGTAGTGCTCGTAGCCGTTGCGCCAGCGGAACGTCAGCCGGTCGGCGTCCTCGCGGAGGGGCGGCGGCGGGGTCTGCAGGAGTTCCTGCGGGCCCCCGACGAGGTGGGGTGCGGTGAATCTGTCCATCGTTCGTTCATCCCCTCGGCTGAGGATCCAGCGGGTCCGGAGGATGTCGGCCGTCGGCCGGGTGCGCGACAGGTGGTCAGCCCGCTCCGGGAGGATCGGAATCCCCCCGCGAGCCTGTATCCGGTTCCCACCACAGCGCTTCGCGTACGGGAAGATCGGTGTCCATGGGACCCCGCTTGTGCGACATCCGTGACCGGCGCAACGTCGTACCTCCGGCGCGAAACCCGAAAGCCGACACCCGGGCCGGGAGCTTCGCCCAGGGAGAGTGTTGACTCTGCGGCGTCAAACCCCGTTGATAACCAGTTGGTATGTACGGAAACAACCATTCCGTCCCGATTGGGCCGTGTCAAGGGGTGGCGGGCGGCGGCATCGGAGTCGGAGTCGGCTGTCCTCGCCCTGAGGTGACGGTGGTTTCGGCGTCACGATGAGATCTCGCCGGCCAACGCGGTAGACCTCCTCGAACGTGTGTCAGCCTCGGCGGGTGGTCGTGCGGAGAAGCAACTCGACCTGAACCGGTGCGACTTCGCGTCCTGAGCTCGCCGTTTTGGCGCATCGCGACGGCGCCGCCGGAACAGGCGGTGGCGGGCGCTGGTCGGGAGTCCTCCCGCCCGCGCGCCCCGCCCCGCGGCGGGCGGCTGCCCGGTGGGCCCACCGGTGCACCGCCGGGTCACGCCGTGGGAGGCAGGACCAGTTCGTAGCGGCTGAGCCAGACCGTCGGACGGCCGTCCTCCGGCCGCTCCCCGGGCGGGCCGTCCACCGGCACGTCCCCCCGGTGCACGAACCCCCGGCCCTCGTAGTACGCCCGCAGCCGTCCGTTGTGCCGGACGCAGTCCAGCCGCAGCGCGTCGACGCCCCGCTCCCGGGCCTCCTCGCGGGCCCGGTCCAGGATCACCGCGCCGAGCCCCGGCACCCGGCGCCGCACCGCGAGCCGGTGGACGTACCCGGCGCTGCCGCCGAGCTCCGCCCACATCGGGTCGGCCCAGTCCAGGGTGAACGTGCCCGCGGGCTCGCCGTCGACGTCCACCAGCCAGGTCTCGCCGCGGGCGATCGCGCCCTCCACCCAGTGCGCGTCGAAGCGTGCCGGCCACTGCCGGACGCCCTTCCCGCCGAGCCAGGCCGCAGCCTCGTCCAGCACGCCGAGCACCTCGTGCATGTGCTCACCGGCGGCGCGCCGGAAGGCCACGCCGTCCTTGTTCCAGTCCACAGTCATGATCCGGATTGTCGCAGCCGCCCCGCAGGCACCCCGGCCCGGCCCCGACCGGCCTGCCCCGGGCCCGCGCCCAGCTCCGCCGGGCCCTGTCCAGCCGGCCACGCCGATCCTCGGGAGGAGGGGGTCGGTGGGGCTCGCTCGAAGGCTCGGCGGGTGCCTCCCCGAGGGTAAAACGCCTTGTGGGAGGGGTCGGCCCGGTGAAAGGCTCGGTACGGTGAACGACGAAACGACTCAAATCGCCCCCATCGTGCGTCCCATGACGGACGCAGACGTCCCCGTCGCGGTCGACACCCTCGGCCGGGCCTTCGCCGACTACCCCTTCACCCGGCACGTGATCGCCGCCGACGGCCACGAAGCGCGGGTCAGGCGCTTCCAGGAGCTCTGCCTCACCCGCATCGCCGTGCCCTACGGCCGGGTGTGGGTCGCCGACGGCGGCCTGGCCGTGGCCGCCTGGTCCGTCCCGGGCCAGGACCCCTCGCCCGCCTTCGCCGAGATCGGCCCGCTGCTCGGCGAGCTCGCCGGCGACCGGCAGAGCGCCTTCGAGGCCGCCGAGCAGGCCGTGGAGCCGCACCGGCCCGAGGAGCCGGTGTGGTTCCTCAGCACCGTCGGCGTCGCTCCGGAGGTGCAGGGGCGGGGCCTGGGCCGTGCGGTGCTGCTCCCCGGCATCGAGGAGGCCGAACGCGCCGGGTACCCGGCGTTCCTGGAGACCTCCAGCGAGGCCAACGTGCGGTTCTACGAGCGGCTCGGCTTCCGGGTCACGGCCGACATCCCGTCCTCCGACGGCGGCCCCCGCACCTGGTGCATGCGCAGGGACCCGAGCTGAGAAGCCGGGACCGCCGCCCGCGGCGGCCGCTCGGTCGCGGGCGCTGAGCGCCGGTTCGAGCGGCAGGTCCGTGCGCGGCCGGTCCCGTGCCGGGGCCGGGGACGGCTCCGTGGAGGCGCGAGGGCGGGCGCCCCCGCGGCGCGGCGGTCAGTCGTGCGGGACGACGGCGACCGGGCAGCCGATGTGGTGGACGGCGGCGTGCGCGGTCGGGCCCAGGTGGGTGCCGAGCGGCCACCGCCGGGCGGGCCGGCCCACGATCACCAGCCCGGCCGTCGCCGAGGACTCGACCAGGGCGGCGGGCGGCGGGGCGTGCACCAGGACGGTCGTCGCCTCGACCTTCGGGTAGCGGTCGCGCCAGGTGGCCAGCAGGGCGTCCATGGCGTCCCGGTCGACCGCCGACAGGTCCCCCGCGCTGCCGTCGACCGCGGGGGAGGCCATGTACTCGCTGCCGATCGGCGGCTCCCAGCCGTGGACGATCCGCAGTGGCGCCCCGCGCAGGCCGGCGGCCTCGAAGGCGAAGGCGAGCAGCGCGTCGCACCGGTGCTTCAGGTCGACGCCCACCACGACCTCCCGGCCCTCCGGGGCCGGCTTCCCCTCGGCGGCGGCGCGCACCAGGACGATGGGGCACGCCGCCCGGCGCAGCACCTGGTGGCTCACCGAGCCGACCAGGAAGCCGTGCACGGTGCCCAGCCCCCGCGAGCCGAGCACCAGCAGGGAGGCGGTGCGCCCGGCCGCCACCAGGGCCTCGACCGGGTCCTCGGAGACCTGGGCCGAGGTCACCTCGCCCCCGGCGGGCGCCGCGCGCAGCTCCGCCTCCCGGTCGGCCAGTCGCCGCCGGCTCCGGCTGATCACCTCGTCCGTGCCGAGCACATCGGTCTTCGGCCACGGCCAGGCCTGGAGCAGGTGCAGCGGCAGTCCGCGGCGCCGCGCCTCGCCGGCCGCCCAGCCGGTGGCGGCGAGGCTCTCGGGCGAACCGTCGAACCCGACGACGACGGGTCCGTCGGTGGCGGGCGGTTCGTTCACGGCGTCCTCCTTCCGGAAGGGATCGGTGCTGGTCAGCGCCCGTCGTCCGGCGGTGCCGGGACGGTGATGACGGGGCAGCGGGCGCGGCGGAGCAGCCCGTGCGGCACGGAGCCCATCCGCATGCCGGTGAACCCGCCCTCGCCCCGCCGCCCGACCACGACGGCGAGCGCGTGCTCGGACGCCCGCGCCAGCTCCTCGACGGGGTGCCCGTGCACCACCTCGTGGGTGAGGCGGACCTCGGGGTGCAGCGCGTGCAGGCCCGCGGTACCGGCGACCAGCTCCCGTCGCAGCTCCGCCTCGACGGTGAGCGGGTCGGTCCGGTCGAACGGGGAGCGCTGGCGGACCCGGACGGCGCGCAGGTCGGCCCGCCGCTCCGCCGCGAGGCCGAGGGCGAAGCGGACGGCGTTGGCCGCGGCGGGGCTGCCGTCGACGCCGACCACGACGGACAACGGGTCCTGGGTGATGTGCTCGGGGCCCGGCACGACCACGACCGGGCAGCGGGCCTGGGCGCTCACCGGGACGGTCACCGAGGCGAGGCTCAGCACCTGCGCGACCCGGCTCAGCCGCCGGGTGCCGAGGACCACCAGCGAGGCGTGTGCCGACTCCCGGCACAGCGCGGGCGCCGGGACGTCCTCCTCGACCACCGTCGTGATCGCCAGGCCGGGATGGCGCGCGCGGGCCTCGGCGGCCGCCCGGTCGAGCGCCTCGTCGGCGCGTTCGCGCAGTGCCTTGTGGTAGCGGCCCTCGTCGGCCGGGCGGAACTCGCGGGCCGCCGACGGGACGGCGTGGACCAGCCGCAACGGGAGCCCGCGCCGGTCGGCCGCGTCGGCGGCCCAGGCGGTGGCCGCCGGCCCGGGCTCGCGGTCCACGCCGAGGACGATCGGACGGTTCCCGTGGTCCGGGGTGGTGGTTGTCATGGCTCCTCCGCACCGCTCGGCTCGACGTCGGTCCCCGCCTCCATGCTGCTCGCCCGCCGGGCGGCGCGGCCACCGCGCCGCGGCCCGGTCAGTCGCGCCGCACCGCCAGGAAGCTCGCGGTCCGCCCGGCCGGCGCGCCCCCGTGGGGCTCCGCCCGCAGCACCGTCCCGGCGAGGACCGCGCGCTGGCCGACGCCGGCCTCCCAGTGGCGCAGGACGGCGCCGTCGTACTCGTAGTGGAAGTCGGCGATGGGCGGGCGGCCCCGGCCGGTCAGGGTGAACGAGAGGCGGGACGAGGCCGATGCCGTTCCAGACATGTCCATGATGATCGGCGGGTCCTCCCCCGGCTCCGAGAGGATCAGCTCACCGTTGACCGCGCCGTCCGGCCCGGCCGTCAGCCCCAAGGTCGCCTGGGCGAACCGGAGCCGGTTGAAGTCGTCTACCGGGTCCGGCAGTTCGAGGAAGCTCCGGTAGGTGTACGTCCCGGTCAATTCCATGACGTCCATTCCGTTCCTCCTGGGGTCGGTGGGACTGCGGCACAGGCCAACAGTCGGAGATGTGCCGACAAATCGCCAGGCGGGCTGGGCCGGATGGGCCTCGGCGGGAATCGGCCAAATCCACGAGGCCCCGTGCCGCGCACGGTGACGGGGCGTCAGGCTGGTGGGACGCGACACGGACGAAGGAGACCGGACATGCCGACATGGACGAGCGTCTCGAAGCTCTCGGTCGTGATCGAGAGCGGCTTCGAGGCCTGTGACATCTACGCGAACGGCCAGAACCGGATCGCCGTGACGGTCAGCGTCCGGCCGACCGACGAGAAGGGCGGGATCATCGACGTCGATCCCGGGCACCTGCTCTCGCGGCTGTGGCTCATCGACTACGTCGACCAGTCGACGCTCTCCTGGAAGAGCGGCTCGACCTGGTCCTACACGGACAGCGCGAACCAGTTCACCGCGACTCCCGGGAGCTCCCGCGAGAAGGCCGAGGTCTCCTCCGCGGAACGCGGCGTCCAGCAGGTGACGTTCTACGTCTACTGCGGCTCCGGGGTGACGAACGCGAAGTCGATCGGCGTCCTGGTCAAGACCGACACCGGCGACAGCTTCACGAGCTCCCTGAACGGCACGTTCCACGACAAGATCGTCCTCACTCCGCTGTCGGCCACGGTGCACCGGCGGGGGGACGTCAGCTGGGAGTACGCGCGCACGACGACCGCGCTCGGCGGCATCACGGAGTGGGTCACCACGGACGCCTGGAACTACTACCTGTCGCTGAACTCCGCGGAGAACCACTTCGTCACCTTCAAGGTGTGGAACTGCTTCAGCCAGGACGGCTACAAGGGGTTCTTCTCCAGCCACATCCCGTCCGACAACCACCGCGCGAACTTCTACGGCGGCTACGTCTGGAGCCAGGAGCCGCACGCCTCCGCGTACTACGACCCGGACGACGGGCACAGCCTGGGGCAGGTCGTCGACTTCCCCGACGGCAACCTGTGGTCCGACTACGCGAGGATCTACGACCGCAGCTACCCCGAGCGCTACCTCTGTTTCACCTGGGTGCACTCCACCACCGGCGGCGACGGCTGGCACATCCCGAACGGCCCGCTGACGACCTGGAACGAGTGGTTCACCCTGGAGATCGCCGCGTGGGACCAGTACGGGAACCGCAGCGAGTTCTGGGTGGACGGCTCGGACATCATCGGCGGCCTCAACCTCTACGACAGCAGGCCGTAGCGGTCGACGACCGGGGCTCCTCACAGGTAGCAGCGGCGGTGGCGGGCGCTGCCGGTGAGGCGGCCGGTGCGGAGGGCCAGTTGGGCGAGGAGGGCGGCGCGGCGGTCGGTGGGGCCGAGGAGGTCGGGGGTGCGCAGCAGTAGGCGCCACCAGGCGGCGGCGGCGTCGGCGAGCGGGGAGGAGGGCATGCCGGCGCGGGCGAAGTCGCGGTAGAGCTTGGGGTGCGAGCGCCCGTAGCCGTAGGACTGGCGGACGATGCCCCGGGTGTCGCCGCGGTGGCGGTAGTGCACGACGGCGTGCGGGGCGAAGGCCAGGCGGTGCCCGGCCAGTTGGGCGCGCCAGAAGAACTCGGTGTCGTCGCCGCCGCCGCCGTAGCTCTCGTCGAAGCCGCCCAGCAGGTGCCACAGCTCCTTGTGGAAGCCGCAGTTGGCGCCCGCCGGGTAGGGCAGGAAGCCGAAGGTGTCGAGCAGCGCCGGGAGCTTCTTCGGCGGTCGCGCGGCGAGGGCCACCGGTCCGTTGAGCAGCCGGCGTTCGAGGGCGCCGCCGACGGCCGGGCTGGTGCGCAGGGCGTCGACCATGCCGGTCACCCAGCCGGGGGCCGCCACGTCGTCCGCGTCGCAGAGCAGCACGAACTCGCCCTCGGCGCGGCGGCAGCCGATGTTGCGCGCCCGGTTGACGCCGGGGGTCCCGGCGCAGGCCACCCGCAGCCGCGGCATGCAGCGCTGCCAGGACCGCAGGAGCGCCCGGGTGCCGTCACTCGATCCGTTCTCGACGACGATGACCTCCCACGGGTGCGGGTAGGTCTGCCCGCACAGCGCCTCCAGTTGCGTGGCGATGGTCGCCTCGGCGTTGCGGGCGGGGATGACGACCGAGACCAGGCCCACCGGGCGGACGCCCCCGGTCATCCGGGGCTCCCCGCGGTGGGCCCCACCGCCCGGACGGTGCGCAGCACGGCGGCGGTGTCGCGGAGGTCCGCCAGCACCGCGTCCGCGCCCGCCGCCCGCAGTTCGGCGGCGCTGCTCGCGCCGGAGGCGACGGCGATCACCCGCGCCCCGCCGACCCGTGCGGCCCGTACGTCCCGGGGGGTGTCGCCGATCAGGACGGTGCTGCCGGCGTCGAAGCCGGCCCCGTACACGGCCGCCGCGCGCCGCCGGGCGACCGGGACGAGAGCGGCCCGCTCGCGGGCGTCGCCGCCGTACGCGCCGGCCGAGGGGTCCAGGAAGGCGGCGAGTCCGAACAGCCCCAGCTTCAGTTCGGCGTTGGCCCGCAGGTTCCCGGTGAGCACGGACTGGGCGACGTCGCTCCGCGCCGCCAGCGCCCGCAGCGCCTCGACGGCGCCGGGCAGGGCCCGTCCGGTGGCCCGGAGCTCGGGGGCCCGCCGGCGCAGCTGGGCGGCCAGCTCGGCGGTGACCAGGCCGGGATCGACCGCGCTGACGCCGTGCCGGGCGAACAGTTCGTCCATGATGTCGAGTTCGGTGCGTCCCGCGATGGTGACGCGGTGCAGCGCCGGGCGGCCGGTGAGGCGTTCGAAGGCGTGCGGGTAGAGCGCCTCGCAGACGCGGTCGCCGTCGATCAGGGTGCCGTCGATGTCCCACAGCAGGAGAAGCCGTTTCACGCCCCGACCTCCTGCCGCCGGGGGGCGGGTCCGGCCGCGAACGGGCCGCGCCGAGCGGTGCAGGCCGCGCCGTGCCGGGCGGCGAGGTCCAGTGCGTCGGCGGCGGCCGAGCCGGTGGCGAGCGCGTAGGTGAGGACGGCCGCGAAGTTGTCCCCGACGCCGTAGGTGTCCACCAGCGGGCCGGGCGCGTGGGCGGGACGGTAGCGCCGGGGCGGCCGGCCGGAGCGGGTGAACACCCCGCCGTGCCGGCCCTCGGTGCTGACCACCAGGTCCGGCAGGCTGCGCAGCAGCGCCGGGTCGCAGCGCTCGGCGGGGTCGCAGGCGCTGCCCACCAGGGCGTCGACCCGGACGCCGGACTCCCGCACGGTGGCGAACTCGCGCGCGGTCACCACCAGCACCCCGGCCCGCCGGGCCAGGCGCAGCAGGGCGGTGTCCCCGGCGGTGAAGAACACCGCGTCGAAGGAGGCCAGCCGCCCCCAGTCGACGGGGTCGGCGGCGGCCGGTTGCAGGCGCTCGCCCAGGGTGACGGTGGTGCGCTCGCCGGAACGGTCGACCATGCTCACCGCCGTCCGGGTGGGGCCGGGGCGGGGCGCGGCGAGCACCCGCACGCCCCGGCGTTCGAGTTCGGCCCGCGAGCGCCGCCCGGCGTGGTCGTCGCCGAGTGCGGTGAAGAAGGTGCAGCCGCCGGCCAGTTCGGCCAGCCGCACGGCCGCGACCGCGCCGCCGCCGGCCGGGCCCCGCCAGAGCGGGTCCGCGTGGAGGACCTCGCCGGCGGCGGGCACCCGGTCCAGGCCCGCGATCGTCGTCCACTCGACGTGGCCCACCACGGCGACCCGGGGGCGCGGGCCGCCGGGGGGAGCCGCCGCCGCGGCGGGGCGGTTGTCTGCGTCCATCGTTCCTCGACTCTCGCTCCGGCCCTTCACCGGCCTGCCCTCCAGTCGAGCACCCCGTTCTCGCGCGCGCACGGTTTCCTACGCCTGTCGTGGGTGCGTCGACGAACCATGAATGGCGGGCCCGGTGGGGCTGGGCCATGATGGACCCCTGGTGCCTGGCTCCGTGCACTGACCCTGGCCGCGCGGCCGTCCGCCGCTCGACGGAGGTGTACGTGAAGGACGTTGATGCGATTCTCTTCGATTTCGACGGGACCCTGTGGGATCCGGAGGCCGTGATATTCCGGGCCCATGCGGAGACCTTTCTGGAATTCGGCCACCGGCTCCCGGCCGAGGTGTGGTCGTCGCTCGTCGGCACCATCGGGCCCGACCTGTGGTCGGAGCTCGAACGGGTCACCGGCTGCACGGCGGACCGCCGTGAACTGCAGGAACGGGTCCGCCGCCGGCAGTCGCGGCTGCTCGGCGGGCTGGGCGGCAGACCCGGTGTGCACCGGGTCCTGGGCGCGGTCGACGCCCTCGGGATCTCCCGGGGGATCGTCAGCAACTCGACCCGGGAATGGGTCGCCCGGTACGCGCGGCAATGCGGCCTCGCGGACGGCTGGAGCACTGTGCAGTGCGCCGACGGCGACCGCGCCAGCGCGAAACCGGAGCCGAATCTCTATGTCGCGGCACTGGCCTCGCTGGGAATTCCCGCCGAGCGGGCGGTGGCGTTCGAGGATTCGCCCAGCGGCGTCCGCGCCGCGAAAAGGGCGGGAATCCGCTGCGTCGCAATACCGAACTCGATGACCGCCGCACTCGATCTCCACGAGGCGGATCTGCGTTTCGAATCCTTCGAGCAGGTCGATCTGCCAGGAATTGTCGGAGGAAAGCCGATGAGACAGGCCAGCCCCGCGGCACGCGCCGCCACGCCGAAGGCCCCGTCCGGCGGGGACGCCGCAGCGGCGCTCCAGCACTACTACTACCTGCCGGACGACCTCCGGGTGGTCGGCGGCGAGGGCGTCCACCTCTACGCCGAGGACGGGCGGCGCTTCCTCGACTGCTCATCGGGGACGTTCAACCTGAGCCTGGGCTACGCCCACCCCGAGATCGTCGAGGTGGTCCGCGAACAGGCCGGCCGGCTCATCCACGTCACCTCCAAGTTCCAGACCGAGCCGCTGAACGCCCTGGTGTCGAAGCTGGCCGAGGTCTCACCGGCGAACCTCACCCGGGTGCACCTGAAGTCGGCCAGCGGCTCCGACGCCAATGAGGGCGCCGTCAAGATCGCCCAGGTGCACACCGGGAAGTCCGACGTGGTCACGCTCTTCCGCGGCCACCTCGGCCAGACCCTCGGCATGATCGGCGCCTCCGGTGCGGCCTTCCGGCGCGCCCCCTTCCCCTCGCACCTGCCCGGCGTGGTGCACGTCCCGGACCCGCACTGCCTGCGCTGCTTCTACCGGCAGGAGCGGGCCACCTGCGGCCTGCTGTGCGTCGAGCGGATCAACGACTTCATCGACTACGCGAGCACCGGCCGGGTGGCCTGCGTGGTGCTGGAGCCGATCAGCGGCAACGGCGGCAACGTCGTCCCGCCGGACGGCTACCTCCAGGCGCTCAAGGAACTGTGCGAGGAACGCGGCATCGTGCTGGTCTTCGACGAGATCCAGACCGGCTTCGGACGCACCGGCCGGATGTTCGCCGCCGACCACTTCGGCGTCGCCCCGCACATGATGACCTTCGGCAAGGGCCTCGGCGGCGCGGGCCTGCCGATCGCCGGCATCCTGACCGAGGAGCGGCTGACCGGCGTCGAGGGCCACCACATCAACTCGACCTTCGGCGGCAACGTGCTGGCGGCCGCGGCCGCCCTGAAGACCCTGGAGATCATCGGCCGCCCCGGCTTCCTGGAGAACGTGCGCGACGTCGGCGCGTACGTCCTCGCCCGGCTGCGCGACCTGGCCGCCAGGGTGCCGTTCGTCCAGGAGGTCCGCGGCGTCGGGCTGATGATCGGCATCGACATCGTGGACCGCGACGGCCGCCCCGACCCCGCGCTCACCAACCACCTCGCCGGACTCGGCATGGACCACGGACTGCTGCTGCGGACCTCGCTGTACGGGCACGGCAACGTGCTGAAGGTCCGCCCGGCGCTGATCATGACCCGTCAGGAGGCGGACGAGATGTGCGACCTGCTGGAACGACTCCTCCTCTCGGTCTCATGAGGGGCCTCGTCCAGGAGCTGTCCGGGCGGATCCGGACGGCCGTGCGCGACGGACTCCACCAGGTCGGCAGCCGCTACGTGGCGGGCACCGCGAAGGGCGGCGACGCGGAGTTCCCCGTCGACGTGCTCGCGGAACGCGCCGCCTGGGACTTCCTGCGCGAGCGCGGCGAGCCGGTGGCCGTCTACACCGAGAGCGAGGGGCTGCGCACCATCGGCCGCGCGCCCGGGTACGTGCTGATCATCGACCCCATCGACGGCACCCGGGGCGCCGCCGCCGACCTGGAGATGGCCTGCGTCTCCATCGCCGCGGCCCCGTTCGGCGAGGCGCCCGTCATCGGCGACATCCGGTACGCGATGCTCCAGGAGATCAAGACCGGCAACTGGCTGTACGCCGACGCGGACGGCGGCGGGATCGAGTCGTCCGGCTACCCCGTGCCGGTGCCCCGCCTCTCCGCCACCGCCGACCCGGAGCGGATGTTCTGGTCGCTGGAGTTCAACGGCCACCCGGCGCAGCTGATGACCGCCGCCTACGGCCACCTGATCGACGCCTCGGCCAACACCGGCGGCGTCTACGTGTTCAACAGCGCCTCCTTCTCCATCTCACGGATCATCACCGGCCAGATGGACGCCTACGTCGACATCGGGAACCGGCTGCTGCGCGACCGCCCCGAGACCGAGGCGGACTTCCGCCGGGTGGGCCACGGCAGCGTGCTGCACCTGTTCCCGTACGACATCGCGGCCTCGGTGTACCTGGCGGAACGCGCCGGAGTCACCATCACCGACGCCTACGGCAAACCGCTGCACGACACCCTGCTGCTGGACATCGGCCCGCTGAACCAGCGCTCCTGCATCGCCGCCTGCACCCCGCAGCTGCACGCGGCGCTGATCGACTCGATCCGCTGGTAGGAGGCGGCCGTGCCGACCGAGCACCGGCGGGTCACCGCCGCCCGCCCGCCCGGCGGGTGGACCGGGGAGACGGTCCTGGCGGCCGTCGCCGACACCCTCTCCCTCGCCGTCGGGGAGGAGATCCTGGACGGCGGGTCACCCGCCCGGGTGCACCGGGCCACCGGTCCGGCGGGGGAGCGGCTGGTGGTCAAGGTCCTGGTGCCCGCACCGGGCGCCGTGGACGGCCACGACCTGGCCTCCTTCCGCCGCAAGCCGCGCCAGATCGAGCTGCTGCGCACCGTCGCCCCGCGGCTGGCGGCGCACTACCTGCCGGTGCCGCACGTCCTGGACGGTGACGGCTGGTCGGCCTGCACCACGCCGTACTACGACTCGGCGGACCTGGCCGCGCCCCTGCGGGCCTCCCCGCAGGGCACCGGGGAGTTCTTCCGCCACTGCACCGCCCTCGTCCAGGCCCTGGTCCTGGACGGCTACGCCGCGCGCTCCCACCCCACCCCGCCCGGCCACCTGGCGGACGTCGTCGTCGGCCGGTTCCTGCGACGCCTGCCCGTGCTGTCCCGCGCCCTGCCGGCGGAGCTGACGGCCGCCGAGCGCCTCACCGTCAACGGCGTGCCCTGCGAGGCCCCGCACCTGGTCCTGCGCCGGCTGACGGGGCGGCTGCCGGCCGGGCTCGCACCCGCCCGGCTGATGGCCCCCGGGCACGGGGACGCCAACACCCGCAACGTGCTGCTGTCCGCCCGCCCCGGGGCGGCGGTGGAGGACTTCCGGCTGATCGACCCCCGCGGCTCCGTCGAACCGTGGGACCCGGTCTACGACCTGGCGAAGACGCTGTTCAGCCTCACCGTCTGGGACCCGGCGCTGCGCACGGGCTTCTCGGTGCACAGGTCGAGGCACGGCTACGAGGTCGGCTTCCGGCAGCCGGTGTTCCCGGGCTACCGCGCGGCGATCCACCGGTTCCTGCCCCACCTGGCCTCCCACCGGGGCCTGGCCGCCCTGTTCCACGGCGATCCGCTCTGGCACGAACGGCTGCTGCTCACCCACGCCCTGCACGTCCTGGCGGAGGCCCCGTGCCGGCTCTCGGACCGCAAGCCCAAGCCCGACCTGCGGGGCCGGGACTCCACGCCCGCCGAACTCGCCCTCGGCCACTACCTGCTCGGCACCCTCCTGATCAACGACCTCGCCCCCCGGCTCGCCCGCCCCGGCACCGTGGACGCCGAGCGCCACCTCGCCCTGGTGGCCGATCTCTAGGCCGCCAGATGTGCGAGCGCTTCGTCCAGGCCGGGGCCGAGCAGGGTGTGCCGGGTGCTGCGCAGCACCAGCCGCGGCGGGCGGCGGCAGCCGGAACCGCCCTCCGTGGGCACCACCCGGGTGGGGAGGCGCAGGGCCCGCCGGACCGCGGACATCAGCGCGAACCGGGTCAGCACGTCGGCGCCGCCGTAGTGCACGACGCCCGTGCGGTCCCAGAGCCGGGCCAGCGCCGGGCCGATGCTGGGCAGGTAGACGGGGGCGCAGACCAGGTCCGTACGGGCGGCGGTCGTCGGGCCGGCCAGCCGGTCCAGGAAGGTGTTCGCCCAGGGGCCGCGCCCGAAGACCAGCGGAATGCGCACGATCAGGTGCCCGCCCTCGGCCAGCAGCAGGTCCTCGGCCGCCGTCTTGGTCCGCCCGTAGACATTGACCGGGGAGCGCGGGTCGTCCTCGGTGTACCGGGAGCGGGTGCCGTCGAACACGTTGTCGCTGGAGAGCAGCAGCAGCTTGGTGGCGGAGCCGCGCACGGCGTCCAGCAGCACCTCGACGGGGCGGACGTTGAGCCGGTGGGCCAGGGCCGGGTCGGCCTCGGCCGCCTCCAGCGGGACCAGGCCGGCCGCGTGGACGATCAGGTCGAAGCCGCCGGCCGCGAGCGCCGCCAGCCGGGGCTCGTCCCGCAGGTCCAGCCGGACCAGTCCCGGGAGCGGCCGGGTGGCGTAGGTGCCGACGACCTCGTGGCGCGGTGTCAGGGAGGTCCACAGGCCGCCGCCCACGAAGCCCGACGCGCCGAGCAGCAGGATCCGCGGCCGGGAGTCCGACGGCGGCGGCCACCCGCTCGGCTGCCAGAACGGGTTCATACCGGACACCCTATGCGACCGTGGGTGAACGATCCGCTGGGAGGCTGCGCATGAAGGCCGTCGTGTTCGAGGACGTGGGCCGGCCCGGGATCCACGATCGAGCCGTCCCCGCGTTCGCACCGGACGAGGTCCTGGTGAAGGTGGCGGCCACCGGCATCTGCGGCACCGACCGGGCGATCCTGCTGGGGGAGTTCCCCGCCCGCCGGGGCGTGGTGCTGGGGCACGAGGCGGTCGGCGCGGTGGCCGCGGCCGGGGCCGGCGTCGGCTCGGTGGCGCCGGGCGACCGGGTGGTGATCAACCCGACCTACCACTGCGACCGGTGCCGCCCCTGCCGGCGCGGGATGCCGGCCCACTGCGGGGCGAAGGCGGGCCGCGAGGTCGGCGTCGACCGGGACGGGACGATGGCCGACTACGCCGTGGTGCCCGAGCGCTTCGTCCACCGGCTGCCCGCCTCGGTGTCCTACCGGCGCGGCGCCCTGGTGGAACCGCTCGCCTGCGTGCTGAACAACCTCGCGGCGGCCGGGCCGCGCTGGGACGACCGGGTGCTGGTGGTCGGCGCCGGTCCGATCGGGGCGCTGTGCGCGCTGGTGCTGGCCCGCCGCGGGGCCAGGGTCACCCTCGCCGAGCGGGACCCGGGCCGGGTGGACCTCGCCCGGCTGCTGCTGCCGCGCACGGTCCGGGTGCTGACGGAGCAGGAGGCGGCCGGGGCGGTGCGGCCCGATGTCGTCGTCGACACCACCGGGGCGCTGCCGGGCGGCCTGCTCGGCGCGGCGGCGCCCGGCGGCACCGTCGTGGTGATGGGCGAGAAGGAGGCCGGCGTCGCCACCGTGCCGCTGCGGGCCCTGGTGGCCGGGGGCATCCGGCTGGTGGGGGCGGGACCGTACCGGCCGGCGGACTTCGCGCTGGCGGTGGACCTCGCCCGGGAGCTGCCGCTGGAGGACCTGGTGACCCACGTCCTGCCGCTCGAACGGTACGCCGAGGCCCTCGCCCTGCTCGCCGTCGCGCCGGGGGAGGGCTACCGCGCCATGAAGGTGCTGCTCGCCGCCGACGAAGGCCTCGCCCCGTGAAGCCCCGCTTCGTCGACGGAACCCTCTGGCTGGACGGCCGCCCGCGGTTCCTGATCACCGGCGAGTACCCCTACTACCGGGACCGCCCCGGCCGGTGGGCCGCCAAGCTCGCGGCCGTCCGCGAGGCCGGCATCGAGGTGGTCACCTGCTACGTCCCCTGGCGGCACCACGAGGTCGCCGACGGCGACGGTCGGCGGTGGTGCTTCGACGGCGACGGCGACGGAAGCCGCGACCTGGGCCGCTTCCTGGACCTGGTCGCGGCCACCGGGCTGCTCGCGGTGGTGAAGCCCGGCCCCTTCGTCCACGCCGAACTGCCCTACGGCGGACTGCCCGACCGGGTCAGCCCCACGCTCGATCCGCGCCGGCCCGCCGCCCGGTCCGCCGACGGCCGGCCGCTGCCCTGCCGCCAGTACACGCTGCCCTCCGCCCACGACCCGGGCTTCCTCGCCGATGCGACGGACTGGCTGCGCGCCGTCGGCCGCTTCCTTCGCCCCTTCGCCCACCCGGGCGGCCCGGTCGTCGCCGCCCAGATCGGCAACGAGGGGCACTACGGCGAGAGCGCCCTGCCGATCGACGCGCTCGACTACTCGCCGCCGGGCACCGGGGCCTTCGCCCGCTTCGCCCCCGGCACCGCCCCGCCCAGCCCGGCGGAGGGCGGAAGGTCCGCCAACGGGCTGCGCTCCCAGGTGGATTGGGGAAGGTGGTCGGCCGAGGCACTCGCCGCCGGGATGGCGGGCCTCGCCGAGGCGCTCGGGACGGACGTCCCGGTCTTCACCACCTGCGCGCCGCCGGCCAGGGCGGACCGCGTCCCCGGCCGGGAGGCCGGACGCCATGACGCCTGGCTGGCCAGGAACCGGATCGGCGCGGCCGGCGCGCTGCCCCGCGCCTACACCAGCTGGACGGGCGACGTGCTCCGCGACGAGGAGGCCCTGGTCGACTACGTGCTCGCGGCCAAGGCGGGACCGGGCCCCAACATCGAGGAGAACTGGGGCCTGGACTGGGCGGACGCCGGCTGCGCCTTCCCGGTGGTGCCGGTCCACCACACCCTGCTCGGCGTCGCCTGCGGGGCGACCGGCGTCAGCGTCTACCCGGCCTGCGCCACCGAGGGCTGGGGCCGGCACCTCTCCGTCGACCGCGCCCTGCCGACGGAGACGGCCGGGGACCTCGCGCCGTTCGAGCCGCCGTACGGGGACGCCGCGCCGATCCTGCTCGACGCCCGCCCCGGCCCGGCCTTCGCCGCGCTGCGGGTGCTGACCCACTTCCTGGCCGGGCGGCAGCAGGCGCTCGCGCTCTCCCGCCCGGAACCCGGCGTGCGGTGGGGCGTCCATCCGCCGTACGCGGCGATCGGCGCCTGGGACTGGGCGCGCGACGGCGACCGGCCGGCGCCCTCGGCCGACCGCACCCTGGTGCCCTTCGTCACCCACTGCCTGCGGCGCAACCTGCCCTTCCGGCTGACCGAACTCACCGGCCGGACGGCCCCCGACCCCGCGGCCGGGCCACTGGTCGCCGCCTCCGGCCGCTTCATGGAGCGGGCCCTGCAACAGCGGCTCGCGGACTTCGCCGCGCGGGGCGGCTCCCTGCTGCTGGTGGGTGAACCGCCCGCGCTCGACGAGCACTTGAACCCCTGCGCCGAACTGGCCGAGGCGGTGCGGCGGAGCGGGACCGGTGTCGTGGCCCTCGACGGGCAGCCCGTCGCAGCGGCCGTCGAGGACTGGCTGGCCGACCGGCCCGGCACCGCCGTACGGGCCAGACCGGGTCCCTGGCTCGACCTCCGCAGGACCACCGAGGACCCCGGGGAGGCACTGGTATTCCTCTTCAACCGCTCGGACGCCCCCGTGCGAGCACGCACCGCGTACGGCGGACACCCCGTCACCGCCGACCTGGTCGGCGGCGGGTGCGCCGTCGTCCAGGTGACGCACGGCCGGCTCGGCGCCTGCTACGTGAAGGGCCGCAACGAGCGGACCGGCGCCCAGGTCCCGGTCCGGGTCCAGGTGGGCGGCGACCTGCTGAGCACCGACCGCCCGTGCGACCTGTCCGCCCTCCGCGCGCCGGACGGCTTCGCGGTACGGACCTCGGCGGAGCGCGGCGAGGCCAGGGTGTTCCTCCCGGCGGGGCCGTGACCGAGCCCCCGGCGGAGGCGGTCGGCATCGACGTCGGCGGCACCAAGATCGCGGCGGTCCGGGTGGCGGCCGACGGCACGGTGGCGGCGCGGGCCCGCTGCGCCACACCGCGCCGCACGGCCGCCGACCTGGTCGCCGCCATCGCGGGCCTGGTGGCGCGGGTGCGCGGCGAGCGGTCGGCGGCGGTCGGCGTCGGGCTTCCGGGGATGGTCGACGCCCGGAGCGGGGCGCTGGCCTTCGCCCCCGGGCTGGAGTTCGCGCGGGCGCCGCTGCGGGAGCTGATCGCGGACGCCGTGGGGCTCCCGGTGGTGACCGACAACGACGCCAACGCCGCCGCCTGGGCCGAGTACCGGCTCGGCGCGGGCCGCGGGCACGAGCACCTGGTGCTGGTGACGCTGGGCACCGGGCTCGGGTGCGGCGCGGTGGTCGCCGGGCGGCTGCTGCACGGCTCGCACGGCTTCGCCGCCGAGGCCAGCCATCTGGTCGTCGAGCCCGGGGGGCCGCTGTGCGAGTGCGGCAGCCGCGGGTGCTGGGGCGAGACGGCGTCCGGCGCCGCGATCGGACGGCGCGGGCGGGCGGAAGCGGCGGCCCGCCCGGCCTCGCCACTGGCCCGGCTGCTCGGCGAGGGCCCGCCGGACGGGGGCCGGGCCGTCACCGAGGCCGCCCGCCGCGGCGATCCGCAGGCGCTGGCGATCCTGGAGCGGGTGGGCACGCTCACCGGCATCGGCCTGGCCGCCCTGGCCAATGTGTTCGACCCCGCCGTGCTGGTCGTCGGCGGCGGGCCCGTCGCGGCGGGGGACCTGTTGCTCGGACCGGCGCGTGCCGCGTTCGCCGACGGGCTGTACGCGCCCGGCGACCGCCCGCCCGTGCCGGTGCTGGCGGCCCGCTTCGCCGGTGACGCGGGCGCGATCGGCGCGGGGCTGCTGGCGATCGACCGCTTCCTCTGACGCTGCCTCAGCGGGCGCGGGCCGGCCGGGGCGTGGCCGGGTCGGCGAGCAGCGCGGCGGCCGTCCGGAGCGCCTCGTCGGCGTCCGGCGCCCGCCGGGCGACGGACCGGTGCCGGTCGTGGTCCCAGGTCTGCCAGTAGCCGCTGATCTTGCCGTTCCGGTCGTCCACCACCACGTGCGGCAGGCCGAGCAGCAGGCTCAGCAGATGGCCGTGCAGCCGGTCGGTGACCACCGCCGAGGCGCTGCCGAGCAGCCGGCAGCCGCGCTGGAGTTGGAGTTCGGCATGGCGGTCCTGGGCGTCGGCCAGCTCGGCCGCCGCGCTGTCGGCAGACGTCCGGCGGAGCTCGGCCGAGGCCTGTTCGAGCCGCCGCCGGATACGCCGGGCCGCGGCGGTCCAGCTCGCGTCGGCGCCCTCCTGGGCGGTCCAGTCCGTGCGGTGCACCTCGCCGTCCGGACGGGGCTCGCCGGGGGCGGCCGACTCGTGGTCTCCGCGCCGCAGCCAGAGGATCCGCCGCTCGGGCTGCGGGAGCCGGGGCAGGCCGGGCAGCGCGAAGGCGCAGTCCGGGGCGAGCGAGGAGGGGGCGCGGAAGGCCCGGCGGGCCGTGCGCAGGCTCGGCTCGTCCCGCAGCAGCAGGGTCAGGTCGGGGTGCGCGTCGAAGACGGCCCGGGCCCGTTCGAGGCCGGCCGGGTCGCCGAAGTGGACGGACTGCGGCAGCTGGATGATCCGGTGCCCGGGGAAGGCGGCGACCACCTGCTCGCGCATCCGCTGGTGGCTCGGCCACAGGTCGCCCAGGTTGCCGCCGCCGGTGAGCAGGATGGTGCCGCTCGGCAGCCGCCGGGCGAGCGTCGCCGGGCAGAAGTCGTGGTGGTCGGCGGTGTAGACGACCTCGGCGCCCAGCTCGGCGAGCAGCGCGCGCACCCCCAGCCAGATGGCGCTGTCGCCGACGTTGGCGTAGTACGGGAAGCCCAGCAGCGCGCAGCGGGTCGAGGGCTCGACCAAGGAGCCGAGGAGTTCGGCGAGCCGGCGCCGGTCGCCGGCCCACCGGCCGAGCCCGGTCACCGCGCCACCGCCGCCGGGGGCACCGGACCGTGGCGGTCCGCCGCCAGTGCGGCCGCCTCCGCGAGGTCGGCGCGCCCCCGGGCGCCGGCGTCGCGGCCCGTCTCGCGCATGGCGTCGCGGGCGTCCGCCGTGCTCATGGGGACGGTGCGCAGCCGCTCCAGGTCGAGCACGCCGGGCAGCGTCCCGCAGCGCCGGAGCACTCCGGCGAGCTCCAGGGCGACCATGGTCCGCAGGCACTTCTCGCAGGCCCCGCAGTTGCGCCCGGGCCGGTCGCGCCAGCACACCGTCAGGTTCCGCAGCGCGAGGTCGGAGTGCGCCAGGCGGCGTGCCACCTTCTCGGCCCGGGTGGCGTCGGCGCCGTCGTGGACGACGTCCAGTGCCTCGGTGGACCACAGGTGGTCCAGCACCGGGTGCGAGCCGTACGGCGGCAGATGGCGGTACTCGAAGCTGGCGGCGACCAGGCAGCGGCCGAGCAGGCCCTGCAACGCCAGCGCGGTGCTGCCGAGCGCGGCCCCGTGGTAGTCCTCCCAGCCGACCAGCGGGGCGGTGAGGGCGCGCACGTTGGTCTCGACCACGACGGCCCGGCAGCCGCTGTGCTCCGCCACCCGCCGGACCCGGTCGAGCAGCCGGTCGTGGTCCGGTCCGGTGTGCTGCTCGAAGTTCACGAACAGCAGCTCGGTGACCGGCCGGTGGCCGGGCTCGGCGCGGCGCTCGCCGTCCCTGAGCAGGCTGTAGAAGGAGTCCACGCCCAGGGTGAAGAACAGCCCCGTGGCATCGAGCCCGGGCCGCGCCCCGACCGGCTCGCCCGCCGCCACCCGGACCTCGCGCAGCCGCTCCCACCAGGCGGCGTAGACCTCCATCACGGTCCGCGCCGACCGCAGCAGCCGGCCGGAGACCGGGGCGTCGACCACCAGCTCCGCGCCGAGGCCCATCGCCGGCATCAGCAGCGCGGCGAGGAAGGCGTCACCCCGCTCGGCCAGCCACCCGTCCTCGCCCCCGGGCACGGTGAAGTGCAGCCGCGCCGCCGGGAGTTGCGTCCCGGACCGGACGGCGGCCGACAACTGCCAACCGCGCGCGGTCGGTTCGCACCTGACATCCTCGACGACCAGTTCCTTGCGGCAGCTCACCATCCGCTTCTACCAGGCCCGCCCCGCCCCGCCCGCCCGGCGGCGCGCGCACACGCCCGGTGTCCACCCGCGCGGGCCTAGGGACCCCAGGGCGAGGAAAGGGCGGCCCGCTCCAGTTCGGTCACGCCGTGGGCCCGGCGTTCGCGGAGCAGTTCGCCGCCGATGGAGTAGCGGGGGGCCGCGGCCTCGGAGCGGGCGGCCCGTTCCACGATGGCGTCGACCAGGGAACGGACCATGGAGAGGCGGGGGTGGGCGGCGTGGATCCGCGGCTCCCACCGGGCGACGACCTCCGCCCTGCGGCCGAAGTCGACGCCCACGCCCTCGCGCGTGAGGTGGCAGAGCAGGCCCCGGCGCTCGGCGATGCCGGGCGAGGTGTGCAGGGCGATCGCCTCCCACACCCGGTCGACGTCCGCCTCGGGGACCTGGTGGCGCCTCAGCAGTCCGGCCGCCAGGTCCGCGCCCTCGACCTCGAAGCGGGCCTCGCCCGGGGCGAGGTCGCCGGTGCCCAGATCGTGCAGGACGGTGGCGGCGAACAGCAGGTCGCGGTCGTAGGCGGCGTCCTCCAGGCAGCCCTCGTGGGCGGCGACGAGCTGGGCGAAGAGGAAGCTGCGCAGGCTGTGGTTGGCCACCGAAGGGGTGGTGGAGGTGTGCACGGCGGAGAGGACCGCCTCGGCGAGGGGGCCGGTCGGCAGGTCGAGTGAGAAGTCCATGACCGCAGGCTAGGGATCCTCCGCCCGTCCCCGACAGTGGCACCAGGACCGGGTACCGCTAGGATCGTGCCATGACGGCCGTCGATGAGCACCGGGTCGTGGTGCTGGCGCTTCCAGGAGTCCTTCCGCTGGACCTCGGCATTCCGGTGCAGGCCTTCGGGCCGGACCCGCACTACCGGGTGACGGTCTGCACCGACCCGTCGGCCGGGCCGGTGGTCAGCGGCGGGTTCACGGTCGTCACGTCGGCCGGGCTGGAGGCGCTGCGGGAGGCCGACACCGTCGTCGTCCCGGGATACACGGACCCGGAGACCCCGCCGTCCGCCGCGGTGCTGTCGGAGCTCCGCTCGGCGCACGCGCGTGGCGCGCGGCTGGTGTCTATCTGCACGGGGGCGTTCGCGCTGGCGGCCGCCGGGCTGCTGGACGGGCGGCCCGCGACCACCCACTGGCGGGACGCCGCCGCCCTCCAGCGCCGCCACCCGCTGGTCGACGTCCGGCCGAACCTGCTCTTCGTCGACGACGGCGACATCCTCACCTCCGCCGGGGTGACCGCCGGCATCGACCTCTGCCTGCACGTCATCCGGCGGGACCACGGCGCGGCGGCCGCCAACGCCCGCGCCCGGGCGCTCGTCGCCCCGCCGCAGCGCCCCGGCGGCCAGGCGCAGTTCATCGAGCGCTTCCGCCCGGCCCCGCGCGGGGACGAGCTCGCGCCGCTGCGCGCCTGGATGCTGGAGAACCTCGCCCAGCGGCAGGGCGTGGACGAGCTGGCCCGGCGCGCCCACATGTCCCGCCGGACGTTCATCCGCCGCTTCCAGCAGGAGACCGGCACCTCGCCGATGGCCTGGCTGACCGCCGTCCGGATCGACTGGGCCCGTGAGCTCCTGGAGACCACGGCGACGCCCGTCGAGCAGGTCGCCCGGCTCAGCGGCCTGGGCAGTCCGGCCGCCTTCCGCGCGGCCTTCCACCGCCATGTCGGCACCTCGCCGGCGGAGTACCGGGTCACCTTCCGGGCGTAGCCCCCGGTCAGCGGTCGGCGCGGTCGAGCTGGTCGGCGTGGTAGGCGACGTAGCGGAGCAGGCCGTCGCGGTTGGAGGGGAGGGGGCGGGCGGCGGCGAGGGTGGCGAGGTGGGCTGCGCGGGTGGTGCTGAAGCGGGCGGCGGCGTCCTCGAAGGCCATCGGCGAGCGGTCGGGGCGGGTGGTCGGTACCGGCAGCAGGGCGAGCGCCCCCGCGAGCGGGCGGTCGTCGGGTTCGGCGGCCGCCGTCCGCTGGACGGCCTGCCAGAAGTCCCGGTACTCGACCTTGCGCAGGCCGAACGCGGCCCCGAAGGCGCCGAGCAGGTCGTCGAGCGGCAGCGGACCGGGGCGCAGCAGGTGGAAGTAGCCGGGCTGGCGGTGGGTGACGGCGGCGACCAGCAGCCGTCCGACGTGGTCGACCGGGGTGTAGTCGGTGCTGAGGTCGCTGGTGAAGTAGGCGCCCACCCGCAGGCAGGCCCGGATGAGCAGCTCGACCCGGGAGCCGGGGTTGGGGATCCCGGTGCCGGTGGCGGGCATCACCTCGCCGAGCCGGTGCACCGCGACCGCCATGCCGCGGTCGCCGGCGAGCTGGACGAGGTGTTCGGCGACCCGTTTGGACTGCCCGTAGCCGGTGTCGGGCGTGCGGTCGGCGGGGACCGGCAGCTCGGGGAGCGGGGTGTCGCCGACCGGTCCGGCCGGGCAGGCGGCCAGGGTGGAGATGAAGTGCACCATGGTGGGGCGGCCGGTGGCGGCGAGCCGGAGCAGGTCGACGGTGCCGGTCACATTGGTGCGGCGGTGGGCGTGGTAGCCGCGGACCAGGTTGACCATGGCGCCGGCGTGCACCACGGTGTCGATCCGCTCGGCCAGCCGGTGGTGGTCGGCGGGGGAGAGGCCGAGCCGGGGGCTGCCCAGATCGCCGGGGACGGCGTGGATCCGGTGGCCGCTCCGTTCGGACCACAACCCGTACCGGTGCAGCGCGTCGGCCAGCCGGCGGCGCGCCGCGGCCGGCCCGTCGGCGCGGACCAGGCAGTGCACGGTGGCGTCGGTGCCGTCCAGCAGGTCGCGCAGCAGCTGGGCGCCGACGAAGCCGGTCGCACCGGTGAGCAGCAGGTGCCGGGGCGGGTCGGCCGGGACGCCGGCCGGGCGGATGTCGGCGGGCAGGGTGAGGTCGCCGGCGGAGGCCGCGTCGGCGGGCGGGGCGGCGGGCGGGGTGCGGCGGCCGTCGAGGGCGGCGGCCTGGAGGGCGATGGTGGGCGCGTGGACGATGTCCCGGATCGAGAGCGGGGTGTCGAAGCGGGCCGAGACGGCGAGGGCGAGCCGCTGGGCGCGCAGCGAGTCGCCGCCGCTGTCGAAGAAGTCGGCGTCGGGGCCGGTGACGGGTTCCGGCAGCAGGGCGTTCCACAGCTCGGCGAGGGTGCGTTCGGTACTGCTCCCGGCAGCGCTCCAGCCGCTCGGGTCCAGCGGGGCGCGTGTCGCGAGGAGTTCCGCGAGGGCCTTGCGGTCGGTCTTCCCGTTGCCGTTCACCGGGACGGCGTCGAGCCGGAGGAACCGCTTGGGGATGAGCTCGGACGGCAGCAGGGTCCGCAGGTGCGCCCTCAGCCGCTCCGTCGTCAGTTCTCCGCGCAGGGTGACGAAGGCGGCCAGGTGCTGTCCGCCGCCCTGGTCGCCGACCAGCACCTTGGCCTCGCGCACCAGCGGGTGCGAGGCGATCGCGTGCTCGATCTCGGAGAGCTCCACCCGCACGCCGCCGATCTTCACCTGCTGGTCGCGCCGGCCGTCGAAGTAGAGGAGTCCGTCCGCGCCGTAGTGGCCGAGGTCGCCGGTGCGGTACATCCGTTCGCCCGGGAGCGCGGGGAAGGGGTTGCCGACGAAGGCCAGGGCGGTGCGCTCGGGGTCGCCGAGGTAGCCGGTGCCCAGGCAGGCGCCGCCGATGCAGATCTCGCCGATCTCCCCGTCGGGGGCCGGCCGTCCGTGCTCGTCCAGCACGATCGCCCAGGTGTTGTCGATCGGCCGGCCGATCGGCACGGGGACGGAGTCCTCGGGCGTCACCTCGTGGAAGACGGAGCCGATCGAGGCCTCGGTGGGGCCGAAGGTGTTGGTCACCCGCAGCTGCGGGAGGAGCCCCCGCAGGGCGCGCACGCTCTCCGGGGCGATCTCCTCGCCGCCGACCAGCAGCATCCGCAGGCTGCCCAGACCGGGCACCAACTCGGGCCGGGACTCCAGCAGTTCGACGAGGGCGGTGAGGATGGTGGGCACGAAGTCGGTCATCGTGACGCGGTGGCGCCGGATGACCTCGACGGTCGCGGTCAGGTCGAGGATGTCGTGGGGGCGGGGGATCACCACCCGGCTGCCGCAGGTGAGCGGCCAGAGCAGCTGCCACAGTGAGGAGTCGAAGGTGTGCCGGCTGTTCTGCAGCACCACGTTGTGCGGGGAGGTGCCGAACCGGCGGCCCATGGCGAGCAGCCGGTTGGCCAGGCCGCCGTGCAGGTTGAGGGCGCACTTGGGGGTCCCGGTGGAGCCCGAGGTGTAGAAGCCGTAGGCGAGTTCGTCCGGCCGCGGCGGTTCGGGCGACGGCGGTTCGGGCGTCCGCGCGGCCAGTGGCGGCGGCAGCGGCGACGGCGGCGCCGGGTCGGGCGGTGCGGGGTCGGGGACGGGACCGGGGACCGGGTCGACGGCGAGCGCAGGCACGGTCCAGCCGTCGGTGCCGGCGCCCGGGGAGAGCAGGACGACGGCGGGTCGGCAGGCGTCGACCATGGGGCGCAGCCGGGGGCCGGGCCACTGCTCGTCCAGCGGGACGAACACCGCGGCCGAGCGCATCACGGCGAGCATGGCGACCAGCAGTTCGGGCCCGCCGGCCATCACCAGCGGAACGAGGTCGCCCCGGCCCACCCCGGCGCGGGCCAGCCGGGCGGCCAGGGTGTCGGCCCGGTCGAGCAGCGCGCGGTAGGTCAGGGTGCCGCCGGGATGCTCGACGGCGACGGCGTCGGGGGTGCGGGCGGCCGCCGCCTCGATGAGGCTCCAGGCGGTGACGTCCGGGTGGCGGGGGACGGTGTCGCCGCAGTACTGGCCCAGCTTCCGCTCGGTCGGGGCTCGCATGGATCTCCCTTGGTTGCCGAACAAGGACGAGGACGGGGCGGGCCCGGCGCGACCGGGCCGGCCCGCGGCCGCAGCAGGTGCGGGCGCCGGCCGGCCCGGGAGCGGATCAGAGCCTCAACGGCACTGCGGCGGGTCTCAGACCTCCGTCGCCACCCAGCTGATGTACCAGCCGTGGCTCACGGCGTACTCGACCGGCAGCGGACGGCCGTCCTGCCAGCGGACGTAGATCCGGAAGCCCTTCGCCGTCGGGGTGTAGATGGTGTTGCCGCCGGTGGTCGTCCACATGGAGTCGCGGCCGCAGAGGTTGGCGGTGTAGACGGGCGTCTCGGCGAAGTTGCCGGCCGAGGTGTCGACATCGATGTAGATGCCGGTGCCGTTGTCCTCCTCCACGTGCTGCTGCCACTCGTCGATGGCCGTGTTGCCGGCGATGAACCTGGGGTTGCTCATACCTGTCTCCTCGCTGGGATCAGAGAAACGGGCAGGGGGGCGGATCAGAATGGATCGCCGGTTGCACCAGGGATCATCCGCCGCAGCCGAGTCTGAGTGAATGTTTCATTGATCACAAGAGCGCTGGATGCGAACCATTGAATTCCGGTTCCGACGGCCGGCCAATCCTGCTTTTCCGATCAACAACACTGCCCTTCCGGATCCTTGACGTCGCGTGGTTCGATCGTGCTATACCTGTGGCTTCTGACGTGGTCCGGTCACCGGGCCCCCGTGTGCGCTGGTCCACCAGTCTCTGGAAACGCGCTGTCTCATATTCCGGTACGTCATGATCTGAATTCCAGAAATCTTCAGTATGCGAGGAGAGCGTGATCAGCATGCCCGAATTCATGTCCGCTCCGGAGATATCCGCCGCAGATTCCTGGGAGGATATCGCTCCGGTCGTGGAGCTGGCGTACGGGGGCTACGGACACTCCGCGGACTACCACGCCTCGGCCGCGTCGGTCTTCGAACCCAAACGGTCCCTGGTCGCCAGGACCGGCGGCCGCACCAGCGGGACCTGCGCCGTCTACTCCCTGGAGATGACCCTGCCGGGCGGGCCGCGGCCGGTGGCCGGCCTCGGCTACGTCAGCGTCGCGCCCGAGCACCGGCGGCGCGGCGTGATGAGCGCGATGGTCCGCCGGGTCCTGCACACCCTGCACGAGGGCGGCGAACCGGTGGCCGCCCTCAACACCACCGAGGCCGGCATCTACGGCCGCTTCGGCTTCGGCCTCGCCAGCCAGGCCGCCAAGGTGCGGATCCACCGGCACGCCCGTGACCTGCGGGTGGACGCCGGTGAGCGGACCGTCCGGATCGGCGAACCGGCGGAGCACACCGCCGCGCTCGCCGCCGTCTACGCGCAGTGCGCAGGCGAGCGCCCCGGGACACTGGGCCGCAACGCCGCCTGGGCCGCCCGCGCCGTCCTCGACCTGCCCGACCACCGCGGCGGCTCCGGACGGCTGCTCTGCATGGTGGCCGAGGCGGACGGGGAGCCCTCCGGCTACGCCCTCTACCGGCTGACCGCGGCCTGGGAGGACTCGGTGCCGCGCTACGAGGTGTCGGTGCGCGAGCTGTTCGCCCGCGACCCCGCCTCCCACGCGGCGCTGTGGCGCGCCCTGCTCGACGTCGACCTGGCCGGCAGCGTGGTCGCCGACCGGCCGGTGGACGACCCGGTGCTCGCCCTGCTCACCGACCCCCGCAGCGCCGCACCCGTCCTGCGCGACCAGCTGCACGTGCGCCTGGTGGACGTGGACCGGGCGCTGGAACAGCGCGGCTACGCCACCGAGACCGAGATCGTCCTGGACGTCACCGACCCGCTCTGCCCGTGGAACGAGCGGCGCTTCCGGCTGCGCACCGGCCCCGAGGGCGGCGAGTGCCGGCCCACCACGGCCCCGGCGGACCTGGAGCTGACGGCCCGCGAGCTGGGCGCGCTGCACCTCGGCGGCACCTCCCTGGTGCAGCTCGCCCGGGCCGGCCTGGTCCGCGAGCTGCGCCCCGGCGCCGTCCGGGCCGCCGCCACGGCGTTCCGCCACGACCCGGCCCCGTTCTGCCCGGTCGTCTTCTGACGCGCTTCCCGGAAGGCCCCCGACCGGAGCGCCCCCCGACCGGAGCGCTTCCCGACCGGAGCGCCCCCGGCCGGCCCGCCGAGCGCGCCGGCCGGCCCCCGCTCCGACATCCGACCGACCACCGATCGACCTCCGCCCTAGGAGCCTGCATGCCTGGTCCCGGATACGCGTACTTCGGCGCCGAGGAGCGCCGCAACCTCCTCGAAGTCGTCGACTCCTGGCTCGCCACCTCCGACGCGCACTCCCGTCCACCAGGGGTGGACGCCCAGGTCCGCAGCCTGGAGGAGGAGCTGTCCGCACGCTTCGCCAGCCCGCACTGCCTGGCCGTCAACAGCGGCACCTCCGCCCTGCTGGCCGCCCTCGCCGCACTCGGCATCGGCCCGGGCGACGAGGTCATCGTGCCCGGCTACCTCTACACCGCCTCGGTGTCGGCCGTCGTCTTCGCCGGCGCCACCCCGGTGATCGCCGAGGTCGACGAGTCGCTGACCCTCGACCCGGCCGACGTGCTGGCCCGGATCACCCCGCGCACCAAGGCCGTCATGCCGATCCACATGCTCGGCGCGCCCTGCGACCTGACCGCCCTCGGGCAGATCGCCGACGACCACGGCCTGTACCTCCTGGAGGACGCCGCCCAGGCCTGCGGGGCCACCTACCGGGGCCGTCCGGTCGGCACTTTCGGGCAGAGTGGCGCCTTCTCCACCAACATCTTCAAGGTGATCACCGGCGGCGACGGCGGCTTCCTGCTCACCCCGGACGAGCGCGTCTTCCAGCGCGCCTACTCCTTCCACCACCACGGCTGGTTCCCCTACGGGCAGGAGACCGGCGACGGCGACCAGCTGTTCGGCCTCAACCTGCGGATGAACGCCTTCACCGCGGCCGTCGCCCGCGCCCAACTCGGCCGCCTGGACGCCATCCTGGACCACAACCGGGCGCTGGCGCGGGCGCTGTCCGCCGCGATCCCGGCCCGCGACGGCCTGCGCCCGCGCCCCCTGCACGACGCCGACGGCGACTGCGCCACCCTGCTGGTCTACCTCTTCGACGACGCGGCGAGCGCCGACGCCGTCGCCAAGGAACTCGGCACCCGCACCCTGCTCCACTCGCCCAAGCACCACTACGGCGGCCTGCCCGAATTCGCCGCCCTGATGGCCGGCGACCCCCGCCCGAGCCCCTTCCGCCGGCCGCCCGACAAGGTGCGGCACGACTACCGCACCGGCGCGCTGCCGCAGACCGACGCCGTGCTGGCCCGCTCGCTCGCGCTCACCATCGGCCTGACCGACACCTACCTGGGCGCCGACTTCGGCCTGACCACCCGCAGCACCCCGGCCGACGCCGACGCCGTCGCCGAACGGTTCAACGCCGCCGTGGCCGGAGTGCTGGGCCCGTGACCGCCGCCGACCCAGCACACGACGCCGTCGACGCCGACGTGATCGTGGTCGGCGCCGGCTTCACCGGCCTGGCCGCCGCGCACGAACTCGCCCTGGCCGGCCTGCGCTGCCAGGTCGTCGAGGCCGCCGACCGGATCGGCGGCCTGGCCGCCACCTTCCCGGTCGGCGGCCGCGAACTGGAGCGGTTCTACCACCACTGGTTCGACTCCGACCGCGAGATCTTCCGGCTCTGCGCCGAACTCGGCTGCGCGGACCTGATCGAACGCCACCCCACCAGCACCGGCGTCTACCACGCCAACGCCGTCTACCGCCTCTCCAGCCCGTTCGACGTCCTGCGCTTCGCCCCGCTCCCGCCGGCCGACCGGCTGCGCCTCGGCCTCTCCGCGCTGCGGGCCGGCCGGGTGCGGCACTGGCGGGAACTGGAGTCGCTCACCGCCGAGCAGTGGCTGGTCCAGCTGGGCGGGCGCCGGGCCTACGAGGTGGTCTGGCGCCCGCTGCTGGAAGGCAAGTTCGGCTCCTACGCCTCCCAGGTC
The DNA here is from genome assembly GCF_042802195.1 of Kitasatospora sp. NPDC057500. Taxonomy (NCBI): domain Bacteria; kingdom Bacillati; phylum Actinomycetota; class Actinomycetes; order Kitasatosporales; family Streptomycetaceae; genus Kitasatospora; species Kitasatospora sp. NPDC057500. The sequence goes on from NZ_JBHVER010000004.1 coordinate 75,996, forward strand.
GGCGCCACCTGGATGTGGACCAAGCTGCACCTGCGCGGCGGCAGCCGCTCCCGCTCCGGCCGCGAGGTGCTGCACTACCTGCGCGGCGGCTCCGGTGCCCTGCTGGACGCCTGGCGCGACCGGCTCCGGCAACTCGGGGTCCAACTGCGCACCGGCACCCCGGTGGACGCGGTGCTGGTCGGGCGGCACGGGGTGAGCGGCGTCCGGGCGGGCGGGCGCACCCTGCGCGCCCGCCGCGTGCTGGTGACCACCGCCCCCGGCCTGCTGGCCGGCATGCTCGACGCCGACCCCGGTGCCCACCCCGCCCTCCCGGGGCTGGTCCGCCGGCTGCGCTCCGTCCCCTACCTGGCCAACCTGTGCCTGGTCCTGGAGAACCACCGCGCCCTGTCCGACACCTACTGGCTCAACGTCACCGACCCGGCGTTCCCCTACGTCGGCGTCATCGAGCACACCAACCTCGACCCGCCCGACCGCTACGGCGGCCGGCACCTCGTCTACCTGTCGAAGTACCTCCCCGTCGACGCCGAGCTGTACCGGATGAGCGACGAGCAGGTCTACCGCCACAGCCTGCCCCACCTGCGCCGGATGTTCCCGCGCTTCCGCGAGGACTGGGTGCGCCGCTACCACGTCTGGCGGGCCGAGCACGCCCAGCCGGTGATCACCCCCGGGTACTCCCGGCGCGTCCCCGAGGCCGAGTGCGCCGTGCCCGGCCTCTACATGTCGAGCATGGCGCAGGTCTTCCCTGAGGACCGCGGCACCAACTACGCCGTACGCCACGGCCGGAACACCGGACGGCTGATCGCCGACCGGATCCGCACCCGCGAGCGCGCGGAACTCCGCACGACACCGACCGAGGAGGCGGTATGAACGACCTGCTGGACATCGCGGCCGCCGAGAAGCTGACCGAGGAGCAGGTGCACACGCTCTACCGGAGCTTCGTCAGCCGCAGCCAGGTCTCCCTGGTCGGGGCGTTCGGCTTCGGGCACGACCAGGTCGAGAGCGCCGAGGGCTGCTGGATCACCCTGCGCGACGGCCGGCGCGTCCTCGACTTCACCGGCGGGATCGGCGTCCTCAACCACGGCCACAACCACCCGAGGATCCTCGCCGCCCGCCGCCGCTTCGCCGAACAGCGCCGGATGGAGGTCCACAAGAACTACCTCTCGCCCTACGTCGCCGCCCTCAGCCACAACCTCGCCCGGCTGCTCCCCGGCGACCTGAACATCAGCTACTTCCCCAACTCCGGCGCGGAGGCGGTCGAAGGCGCCGTCAAACTCGCCTACAAGTACCACGGCGGCCGGCGCGGCACGGTACTGCACTCCGACATCTCCTTCCACGGCAAGCTCCTCGGCGCGGGCAGCCTCACCGCCTCGCCCGAACTCCACTTCGACTACCCCCGGATCCCCGGCACCGACTTCTTCGGCTACGACGACCCCGACTCCTTCGCCCTCGCGCTCGACCGCCACCGGGCCCTCGACGGCGGCAGCGACGTCTACGCGGTGGTCCTGGAGCCCTTCAGCGCCTCCGGCCTGCGCCAGTGCTCGGGGGCGTTCCTGCGCGAGGTCCGCCGGCTGTGCACCGAACGGGACATCGTGCTGGTCTTCGACGAGGTCTACACCGGCTGGGGCCGCACCGGCGCGCTCTTCCACTTCATGCACCACCCCGGGCTGGTCCCCGACGTCGTGACCATGTCCAAGTCCTTCGGCGGGGGCAAGGCGTCCATCGCCGGGTACGTGGCCCGCGAACCCGTCTTCCGCCGCGCCTACGACAACCTTCGGGACGCCACCCTGCACAGCACCACCTACTACGGCTTCGGCGAGGAGACCGCCACCGCGCTGGAGGCCGTCGCCGTCGCCGTCGAGGACGACTACCCCGCACGCGCCCGCAAACTCGGCGCCGTCCTGGAACCGGGCCTGCGCGACATCGCCCGGCGCCACCCCGCCCTGGTCGCCTCGACCGCCGGAAGCGGCGCCCTGCACGGCGTCTTCCTCAAGGCCGGACCCGCCTCGCTCGACCGACTGCTGCCGCTGCTCCCGGCAGCACTCGGCGGCGACCCCCGGCTGCGGACCAAGCTCATCACCGGAGCGGTGATCGCCGCCCTCTACCGCGACCACGGCGTGCTCACCTTCTTCGGCTCCAACCACGGCCTGCCGCTGATCGTCGCCCCGCCGCTGGTCGCCGAGGAACCCGAGGCGCAGACCTTCCTGCGGGCCCTGGACGACGTGCTCGGACAGGGCGCGGCCCGCCTGCTCGGCCGACTGGCCAAGGAACTGGCCGCCGGGAGGCTCCGCCCGTGAACGCCGACCTGCTCCTGCGGATCTGGTCGCTGCGCCACCCCGCCCTGCGCGAGCCCGGTCCCGGCGAGGCGGCCCGCGCCCACGTCCTCGGCAGCCTCGGCCGGCTCGCCCCGCACTACCGGGCCGGCTTCGCCCTGGCACTGCGGCTGGTGCCGCCCGCACTCCTGCTGCTCACCGGCCGCCGCCCGGCCGCCGCGCCGCCCGCCGCCCTGCTGGCCGGGCTGCGCCGGGTGGAGCGCCTGCCCCTGCTCGGCACCGCGGTGCGCACGGCCGAGACCCTCGCCCTGTACAGCGGCCTGGACGCCGCCGCGGCCGGCGCCCCCGCCGTCCGTGGCCCCGCCGCCCTCGACGCCCTCGGCCTCGACGCCACCGGCCACCACCCGACGCCCCTGACCGCCGACCGGAGGGTCTCCCGATGAGCCGGGCGGCCCGCCCGATCGACTGCGACGCCCTGGTGATCGGCTCCGGCGCGGGCGGCAGCGTCGCCGCCCTCGGCCTCGCCCAGGCCGGCCGCCGCACCGTCGTCCTCGAAGAGGGCCCCCGGGTCACCACCGCCGAGATCGCCGCCTCCACACCCGCCCAGAACCTCCGCCGCCTCTACCGCCACGCCGGACTGGCCCCCATCCACGGCCGGCCCGTCATCGCCTTCGGCGAAGGCTGCTGCGTCGGCGGCACCACCGTCGTCAACGGCGGCCTGCTCTGGGAACCGCCCGCCGAACTCCTCGACCGCTGGGCCGACCGGGCCGGCACCGACGGCTACCGCCGCACCGACCTGGACCGCCACCTGCGCGAGATCACCCGCCGCCTCGGCGTCGCCGCCCAGCACCCCGGCGACGGCAATCGCGACTCCCGGCTGCTCGCCGACGGCGCCGACCGCCTCGGCTGGCACTGGGCCGCGGCCCGCCGCGCCGCCCCCGGCTGCTCGCACGCCAACCGCTGCCCCACCGGCTGCCCCTCCGGCGCCAAGCAGAGCATGCTGCTCAGCTACCTGCCCGCCGCCGAACGCCACGGCGCCCGCATCCACCCCCGCACCCGCGTGCTGAAACTGCGCCACCGCGGCCGGACCGTCACCGAGGTCCACGCCCTCGGCCCCGAGGGCGAACCGCTCGCCTACCGGCCGCGCACCGTGGTCCTCGCCGCCGGACCGATCGGCACCCCCGCCCTGCTCCAGCGCAGCGGCATCCACCGCCGCCACGCCGGCCGGCACACCGCCGTCCACGTCAACCTCAAGGTCGTCGCCCGCTTCCGCGAACCCGTCCGGGCCACCCGCGGCACCATCTTCACCGCCCAGCTCCAGCACTTCCAGGACCAGGGCCTGCTGGTGATGCCCGCCAACCTCACCCCCGGCGCCCTCGCCGCCGCACTGGTCGGCCACGACCCCGACACCGTCCACACCCTGCTGGCCGACCTCGACCGGGTCGCCCTGTTCACCGCCCAGGTCCGGGTGGAAGGACCGGTCGCCGTCACCGCCCTGCCCGGCGGCCACACCCTGCTGCGCCACCGCATCACCGCCGCCGACGGCCGACTGTTGCGCGCCGCCCTGCACCGCACCGCCCGCCTGCTGCTGGCCGCCGGCGCCAGCGAGGTCCACCCGCCCTTCCCCGGCCCGCCGCTGCGCACCGAGGACGAGGCCCGGCAGTGCGCCGAACACAGCGCGCTCGCCGACTGGCCGCTGGTCTCCGTCCACGCCATGGCCTCCTGCCCGATGGGCGCCCCCGCCCGCGGCGGGATCTGCGACCCGCAGGGACGGCCCTACGGCTACGACAACCTCCACCTCTGCGACTCCTCGGTGCTCCCCGGCGCGACCGGCATCAGCCCCCAGGGCACCGTGATGGCCTTCGCCCACGAGATCACCGAACGCCTGCTGAACCCCACCCGACGGGAGAACACAGGATGACGCACGACCAGACACCGCACCGGCCCCCGGGCGTGATCGAACCGGACGGACCGGAGCTCACCTTCGACCTCGCGATCCTCGGCTCCGGAATGGGCGGAGCCACCCTCGCCTACGCCCTGCGCGACTCCGGCGCCCGGATCCTCGTCGTCGAACGCGGCGACTTCCTGCCGCGCGAACAGCAGAACTGGAACCCGGAGGCCGTCTTCGTCCGGGGCCGCTACCGCAACGGCGACCAGTGGCAGGACGCCCAGGGGCAGCCCTTCCGGCCCGGCGTCCACTACTACGTCGGCGGCAACACCAAGGTCTACGGCGCCACCCTCCCGCGCTTCCGCGAGACCGACTTCGGCCCGGTCGCCCACGCCGAGGGCGACTCACCCGGATGGCCCGTCGACTACGCCGACCTGGAACCCCACTACGGCCGCGCCGAGGACCTCTACCGGGTGCACGGCACCCGCGGCGAGGACCCCACCGACCCCTGGCGCTCCACCGACTACCCCCACCCGGCCGTCGAACACGAGGAAGCCGTCGCCGACCTCGCCCACCGCCTGCGCGGCCAGGGTCTGCGCCCCTTCCACCTGCCCACCGGCATCGACCTGCGCGAGGGCGGCGACTGCGTGCGCTGCGGCACCTGCGACAGCTTCCCCTGCCTGCTCGGCGCCAAGAGCGACGCCGACGTCCGTGCGCTGCGCCCCGCCCTGGCTGCCGGCGGCGTCCGGCTGCTCACCCGCACCCTGGTCGGCCGGCTGTACGCGGACGCCGCCGGACGGGTGACGCACGCGGTGGCGACCCGGGACGGCAAGGAGCTGACGATCCGCGCCGAACGCTTCGTGCTCGCCTGCGGCGCCGTCAACACCGCGGCGCTGCTGCTGCGTTCGGGCCTCGCCAACGGCTCGGGCCGGGTCGGGCGCAACTACATGGTCCACAACAGCACCTTCCTGGTCGCCGCCGACCCCGCCCGCCGCAACCGGGCGGTCTTCCAGAAGACCCTCGGCCTGAACGACTGGTACCTCGCCCGCGGCGGCCGCGCACCACTGGGCAACGTCCAGATGCTGGGCAAGCTCCAGGAGCCCATGGTGCGCTGGGCGCAGCCCCACGTGCCCGCCGCCGTGCGCCGCTTCGTCACCGACCGCAGCCTCGACCTCTACCTGACCAGCGAGGACCTGCCCACCCCGGACAACCGCGTCGTCCTGGACACGGCCGGGCGGATCACCGTGCACTGGCGGCCCAACAACCTCCGCGCCCACCACGAACTGGTCCGGCGCACCACCCGCTCCCTGCGCACGGCCGGCTACCCGCTGGTCTTCACCCGCCGGATGGGCATCGAGACCAACTCCCACCAGTGCGGCACCGCCGTCATGGGCACCGACCCCGCCACCAGTGTCGTCGACCCGGTCGGCCGCACCCACGAGCACGGCAACCTCTGGGTGGCGGACTCCTCGGTCTTCTGCTCCTCGGCGGCGGTCAACCCGGCCCTGACCATCGCCGCCAACGCCTTCCGCATCGCCGGGGGAGTCCTGGCCTAGGCCCTTGCCCGGATCACGTCGGACCAGTGGGCGTCGTTGACGGGCCCCTCCTGCCCGTGGGCGGGCAGGAGGGGGCGTGCATCGGCGGTGCGGAGGTGGGGTACCTCCCGGCCGGAGGCTGGGGGCGTGCGTGCTCCGGCGGCGACCGCCCGGCGTGATCCGAGGGAGCCTAGCCGTTCCGGTCGGTGGCCGGGGCCGTTCGGTCGCGGGCCAGCAGGTCGCGGGCCAGGAGGCCGGCGCCCAGGCAGCCGGCTTCGTAGCCGAGTTCGGCGGGGCGGAGGTCCGGCATGACCTGGAAGGCCAGCCGGGCGGCCAGGCGTTCGCGCAGCGGGGCGAAGAGCAGTTCGCCGGCGCCTGCGAGGCCGCCGCCGAGGACGACGGCGGAGGGGTCGAAGAGGGTGACGGCGACGGCCAGTGACCCGGCCAGGACGTCGACCGCCTCGGACCAGACCCGGACCGCGTCCGGATCGCCCTTGCGGGCCAGTGCGGCGACTTCGGCGGCGTCCGCCGGACCGTCCGGCCCGGTGCCGGCCAGCTCGCGGTAGTGGCGCAGGACCGCCGGGCCGCCCACGACGGTGGAGACGCAGCCGAGTTGGCCGCACCCGCAGGACTCGCCGCCCGGCCGGACGATCAGGTGCCCGAGCTCGCCGGCCTGCCAGTGGGCGCCGCCGAACGGCTTGCCGCCGATCATCACGGCGGCGCCGACGCCGGTGCCGATCGGCACGAAGAGGAACACCTCGTGCCCGCGGCCCGCGCCGAGCCGGGCCTCGGCGATGCCGCCGGCCCGCACGTCGTGCCCGAGTGCCACGGGCACCCCCGCGCGTTCGGCCACCAGTCTGCGCAGCGGCACGTCCCGCCAGCCGAAGGAGGCGGAGAAGACCGCGACGCCCGCACGCTCGTCGACGATCCCGCAGCTGGCCAGGCCGACCGCCCGGACCGGTGTGCCGCGCTCCTCGGCCGCCGCCTGCGACTCGGAGACGACGTCCAGGAGGGTCCCGACGACGGCCTCGGCCCCCCGCTTGGCCCCGGTGGGCCGGCGGGTGGTGGCCAGCGTGGTGCCGTCCGGGCCGAACAGGGCCGCCTTGACGACGGTGCCGCCCAGGTCCACGCCGAGGACGGCGCCGTCGTCCGCCGGTCGCGGCTGCGGACTCACTCGGCGAGCTGCTTGGTGCTGAAGGGGATGACGACGCGGTGGTTGACCTCGTCGCCGTGGACCGGGTGGCCGTCGGGGGAGAGCATCGAGTAGGCGGTGACCTTCGCGCGGTAGATCCGGATCGGGGAGTCCCCGTCGAAGTCCTGCGGCGGGCGGAAGCGCCGGGCCCGGGTCGCCTCGTCCGGGTAGCGCCGCCGGTAGTACAGGTCGCAGCCCTCGGCCAGTTCGTCGCCCGCCAGCACCTCGGCCCGCGCCAGCGCGTAGAGGGCGTCGCCGCCCCCGCCGGCCGGGTTGGAGTCGTAGACGGTCAGCGAGACCACGGGGTTGGCGGCGATGTTCCGCGAGTGGAGGGTGTCCAGGCCCGACTGCCAGTAGAACCGGTCCTCGTCGTCCCAGGCGTGGGCCACCGGGGCCACCCAGGGGACGGCCTGCGGCGAGGCGGTGCCGAGGGTGAGGTAGCGGGTGGAGCGGAGGAGCTCGCGTGCGGAGGTGCAGAGTTCGTCGTCCGAGCTGGGCACAGTGCCTCCGGTTCGGTGTCGGTCGCTCCGCCGGGCGTCCTGCGGCCGTGCGGCAGGGACGCCGGCTCTTCGCGTCCTTACTGTAGCGACGTCGGGCGGTGGTCAGAAGAGGGCCGCGCCGTCGGGTGCGGGGAGCGGGCTGAGGACGGTCTGCAACGCGCCCCCCTGTGCGAGGTTGACCACGCTCTTGGGACTGACCCGGCTGAAGTAGCCGAGGACGCGGTGGTCGAGGACGGCGACGCACAGGTCCCGGGTGAGGGCGCCGACGGTGGCGGGGGCGACGCGTTCCTGCACCAGCCAGCCCCGGTGGCGAGGGGAGCCGACGAGCTCGGCCCACTCCTTCGGGCCGTGTTCGCGCCCGAGGTGCACGGTATTGCCGAAGTACCCGTAGGGCGCCTTGAGGACCAGCCGGGCGCGCTCGGCGACGGCCTGCTCGACCGTGACGCCGTCGCCCAGCTTGCGGCTCCAGGGCACGATGGTCCGCAGGCCCGAGCGGTGCTCGGGCGGGAAGAGGTCCTCGAAACGGGGGTCGGACAGCACCGCCAGGCAGAGCTTGTTCTCCGCCACCCAGCGCTGGGCGAGGACGTTGGGGATGACCAGTTCGCCGTCGGTCACCGCCGCGCAGAACCGGTCCCAGCCGTGGACGGGGCGCGGGTCGGCCGGGATGTGCTTGAGGTAGCCCAGCCTCGCGCCGTCCCCGGGCGCGTAGTCGGGCGGAAGCCGCATGGTCGTCTTCCGACCGCTGCGCCGGACCTGCTCGGCGATCAGGTACTGGTCGAGGCTCCGTCCGGCGGAGGGGAAGAAGAGGTCGGCGTGCCGGGTCTGCTGTTCGGTCAGGCCCCGGGCCCGGCCGTGCTTCACCAGCCAGGCGGCGAACCAGTTCTCCGCCTCGATCCGGCCCGCCGGAACCTGCCACCTGTCGAGTGTTGCGCCGATCTCGGGTGTCCGTCGCCAAATGCGGGCGATGGCACCTGCGGCGATCACGCTGCCGGGGCTGCTGGCGTTGAACTCCAGGACCCGTGTGGTGCCCAGCCGGTCGCCGAACAGGTCCAGCCGGCAGAAGTCGACGGTGAGGGATTCCGGGTGCGGGCGGCGCACGATCCAGCGGTGCAGGACCGGCGGCACGTCCAGGAAGCCCTGCAGAGCGGGGCTCCCGGGATAGGCCCGCACGATCCGTTCGAGGCAGTTCACGGCAGTGAGGACGCGCTGGCGCAGTAGCGGTTCTGCCAACGGGTGGAGCACTCCGACGGCTGGCAGTACCGGGTTGTACGCGGACGGCGGGGCGCCCGGCAGTCCGTTCTCCTTCACCCGTCGGCGGACCTCGTCGTGGGCCCTCAGCAGCGCCGCGTGCAAGGGGTGCGGGCCCGCGCCCGGGAAGGCGGTGAGGTCGCGGTCCGGGTCGAAGAGCGGCAGGTCATCCATGGTCCGTCCTCAGAGGTAGAGCGGGTGCAGGCGGCCGGTGCGGGCGACGTTGAGCCGTGCCTCGTGGCCGGTGCGGACGAAGGCGGAGACCAGTCGGCCGTTGACGGCGCCGAGCGCCAGGTCGTGGTGGACGGGCGGCCCGTCGGGGCCGCCGCGCAGCCGGGGGCTGGGCAGGTACTCCTGGACCAGCCAGCCCCCGGCTGCGGCGCGGGCGACGGCCTCGGCCCAGGCGGCCTCGCCCGTCTCCGGGCCGACCACCACGCCGCGGCCGTTGGCGTCCAACGGGCTCTTGAGGACGTACCGTTCGCGCTCGCGGGCGATCCGGCGGAGGGTCGGGCCGTCGCACAGGGCGAGGTTGCGCGACCACGGGACGGCGGGCTGGACGAGCCGGTGGTCGGCCGGGTCGAAGAGGCCGGCGAAGCGGGGGTCGGAGAGGACGGCGAGGCAGAGCTTGTTGTCGCCGACGACGCGGGCGCGCAGGCCGTTCTGCACGAACAGGGCGCGCTCGCGCACGGCCCGCAGGTACGGGCCCAGGTCGCCGGCCAGCTGCCCGAGGTCCCGCATGCTGATCTTGGCGTAGGCGTGCCGCACCGGCTCGCCGGCCAGGACGGCGGCGCCGTCCCGGCCGGTGCGCAGCTCGCGCGGGTCGGCGTGCAGGACGCGGACGCCGAGGGCGCGCAGGCCGTCGTCGTAGGAGCGGACGGCGTTGCGGTCGGCCCGGTGCGGGTACAGCAGCGTGACGGTGTCCGGGCGTCGGCCGCTCTCCTGCTCGGCGAGGTCGAGCAGCCAGCGCCCGGTCCACCCGGCGTCGTCGGCGGGCAGCGGGCGGGGCAGGGCGAGGCCGTGCCGGTCGAGCAGCGGCCGCCAGGCGGCCCGGGCCCGGCCGACCACGGCGAGGCCGCCGGGGCCGTTCGCGTTGGTCTCCAACACGCCCAGCCGGCCGTCCGGTTGGGGCAGCAGGTCGAGCCGCAGCAGGTGCACCCGGGTGTCGCGGGCGGCCGCCGCCTCGATCCGCAGCGACTGCGGGAGGGTGAGCACCTCGCGCAGCCGCGGATCGTGCTCCCAGGCGGCCACGACGGCCTCGATCATCCGGTGGTAGGCGGCGGTGAAGGCCTCCAGTTCCTCGCGCAGGCCGGGCCGCAGCCGCAGCGGGAGCCCGAGCGGCCGCGCCTTCCCCGCGGCCGGGTCGCCCACGGTGTGGGCGTCCGTCAGCGCCCGGCCCTCCGCGGTGCCGCCGACCGCCGCGACCCGCCGGGTGAACTCCTCGTCCAGTCCTGACCAGCCGTCAACCTCGGTGCCGGTGTCGTCAGCCATGCGAAGGACCCTGCCCCTCAACTGGTGGAACGCCCGGATGGCGCACCGAGGGTAGTGGTACCGCTACTCCGCCTCAAGTAGGCATTGGTCCAGACCTATTGACGGACCTTGCCGCCGCTCCTACGATCCGGACCGGCACGTCCCCCACATGTCCCCACCCAGAGCCGGGCGTCACGCCCCCACAGCGACAGTCATGCCCATGACTCCCGGCGGGAAGCGAGCACAGCATGTTCCGTCGGAGGTCGCACACCCCACCGCCGCAGCGAGCGGTCGTGGAACGCGCAGCGCAGACCCACCGGATCACCGGCGCCCCGTCCGGATCCAGTGTCGCGCGGCGCTCCCTCGCCGCGCTGAGCGCGGCCGTCGTCGTCGGTGCCGGCCTCGTCGCGGCCGGCAGCGTCACGGCCGGGGCCGCCACCCCCAACCTGGTCGCCAACCCCGGTTTCGAGAGCGGGCTCTCCGACTGGAACTGCGCCGGCGGCGTCGGCGCCACCGTCGGCAGCCCGGTGCACGGCGGCACCTCGGCGCTCAAGGTCTCGCCGACCGGCCAGGACCAGGGCCAGTGCACCCAGACCATCAGCGTGCAGCCCAACTCCCAGTACACGCTGAGCGCCTACGTCCAGGGCAGCTACGTCTACCTGGGCGCCACCGGCACCGGCCTCACCGGTTCGACGTCCACCTGGACGGCGAGCGCCGCGTCGTACAGCAAGCTCAGCACCACCTTCTCCACCGGCGCGAACACCACCTCGGTGACCGTCTTCCTGCACGGCTGGTACGGGCAGCCCGCGTTCCACGCGGACGACGTGGAGCTGGCCGGCCCCGGCGGCACCACCACGCCGCCGACCACCCCGCCCACCACCCCGCCGACGACGCCTCCCACGACGCCGCCGACCACCCCGCCGACCACGCCTCCCACCACCCCGCCGACCACCGGCCCGACCACGCCGCCGGGCTCCACCTGCCCGACGAAGCCCAAGCCCGCGGGCAAGGTCCTCCAGGGCTACTGGGAGAACTGGGACGGCGCCTCCAACGGCGTCCACCCGGGCATGGGCTGGATCCCCATCAACGACAGCCGGATCGCCGCGCACGGCTACAACGTCATCAACGCCGCCTTCCCGGTGATCCTCTCGGACGGCACCGTCCTCTGGGAGGACGGCATGGACGCCACCGTCAAGGTGTCGACCCCCGCCGAGATGTGCCAGGCCAAGGCGGCCGGCGCGACCCTCCTGATGTCGATCGGCGGCGCCACCGCGGGCATCGACCTCAGCTCCAGCACCGTCGCGGACAAGTTCGTGGCCACCGTCGTCCCGATCCTGAAGAAGTACAACTTCGACGGCATCGACATCGACATCGAGACCGGCCTGTCCGGCAGCGGCAACATCAACACGCTGTCCGCCTCCCAGTCCAACCTGATCCGCATCATCGACGGCGTGCTCGCCCAGATGCCGGCCGGCTTCGGCCTGACGATGGCGCCCGAGACCGCGTACGTCACCGGTGGCAGCGTCACCTACGGCTCCATCTGGGGCTCCTACCTGCCGATCATCAAGAAGTACGCCGACAACGGCCGCCTGTGGTGGCTGAACATGCAGTACTACAACGGCAGCATGTACGGCTGCTCCGGTGACTCCTACCAGGCCGGCACCGTCCAGGGCTTCACCGCGCAGACCACCTGCCTGAACAACGGCCTGACCATCCAGGGCACCACCATCAAGGTGCCCTACGACAAGCAGGTCCCCGGCCTGCCGGCCCAGCCCGGTGCGGGCGGCGGCCACATGGGGACGGGCCTGGTCAGCCAGTCGTGGAACGCCTTCAGCGGCCAGCTCAAGGGTCTGATGACCTGGTCGCTCAACTGGGACGGCTCCAGGGGCTGGTCCTTCGGCGACAACGTCAAGTCCCTCCAGGGCCGTTGATGTCCCGCTGAGGTGACGGGCGAGTGAAGCAGGGCCCCGGGAGACCGCCGTCGGCGGGACCCCGGGGCCCTGTCGCGCCTATCATCGTCGGATGAGCGAGCGCGCGATGCAGGAGCCGACCGTGATGGTGCTGACGGCCCTCGCGGACGAACCCCGGCACGGATACGCCATCGCGCAGGAGGTCAAGGCGATCACCGGCGGCCGGGTCGCGCTGCGCACCGGCGCCCTGTACGGGGCCCTGGACCGGCTGCTGGCCGACGGACTGATCGCGATCGACCGCGAGGAGGTCGTCGACGGCCGCGCCCGGCGGATCTTCACCCTCTCGCCGGCCGGCCGGGAGCGGCTGGCGGAGGAGGCCGAGCGCCTGGCCGACACGGCGCGGGAGGCCCGCCGCCGGCTGTCCGCCTCCGTGTCCGCGTCCGCGTCCGCTTCGGTGTCCGCCAGGTGATCGAGCGGGTACTGCGGCTGTACCCCGCCGCCTACCGGCAGGCCCACGGCGACGAGATCGCCGCGACCTACCGGGAGATGACGGCGGGTGAGCCGTGGGGCTCGCGGCTGCGGGAAGGCGCCGGACTGGCGGCGCACGCGCTGAGGATGCGGCTGGGGGCGGGGTCGGCCGCGCCCGCGGCGCAGGTGCTCGGCCTGGCGTACCCCTTCGCACTGGCCGCCTCGGCCGCCGCCTGCGGCCTCCACCTGCTGCGCTGGTACGCGAGCTTCGCCGCCTCGCCGGCCCCGGCCGTGGTGCAGCTGCGCGCCGACCTCTCGGGGGCGTGGGGCGCGCTGCTCGCCGCGTCGCTGCTGGTGTTCACGGGAGCGGCGGCGGCGCTGGCCGGCCGGTGGCGGACCGGGCTGCCGTGCACGGTGGCGGGGCTGCTGTCCTTCGCGGCGGCCGCGGTGGCCAGCGGCCCGGCCTACGGCGACCCGGTGGCCACCCCGGCCGCGACGGTCCTGGCGGCGGCCGTGCTGCTCGCCTGCCCGCCGGACCGGCGCCCGGAGCGCCGCGCGCCGGGCCCGGCGGCGGGCGTGGCCGGTGCCGTGGTCGCGCTGGTGGTCGCGCCACGGGCGCTCCTCGACGCGCACCTGGTGCCGTGGATCAGCACCGACTACGGGTGCTGGCCGCTGCTGGTCCTCGGCACGGCCGGGGCCGCGCTGACCCGGGGTCACGGGATCCGGGGCGGCCACGTGTTGGCGGCGACGGCCCTGGCCTGCCCGCCGCTGCTCGCGGACGCGTACCTCACGGCCCGGGGCGACGCGGCCGCGCTTGCCGTCTTGGCGGTCGTTCTGCTGACCGGCGTGGTGCTGACCGCACTGGTCGGCCGCCGGGGCGCGGTCGGGCGGCGGACATGAGCGGCCTCCTCGGCGAGGTGATCGCGGCGGATCGGGACGACCGCGCCGACGCTGCCAGCCCTCTCTGATCACCTCCGAAGCGAATCCGTGAGTCCTCTGAGAACTCCGTCCGCCCCCGTGGGCCCGCGGGCGACCGCGCCACGACCGCTCCCCGGGAGCCCGGCCGAAACTCACAGGAGGCTCTGCGGCGCGGCGGGCCGCTTCCGGTGCCGTCGGCCCTCCCGCCCTCGGCCGCCCGGGTGACAGGGCGCCCCGGACGGCGACGGCACGGCTGGGGCACGCGCCGGTCTCCTTACCATCCGCACATGGAACAGCACGCTCTGTCGCTCCTTGCGGACGGTCTGAAGATCGACTGGGCCAGGATGCCGACGTACAACACGATCATGTCCGTGGCCGCCGGCGCCGGCCTGCTCCTCGTGGTCGCGCTCGGCCGCAGGTTCCTGGCGCCCGGGCCGATCGCCACCCTCGACGGCTGGGCGCTGGCCTTCGGCGCGCTCGGCTTCACCCTCGTCGTCACCGGGCTGCACATGACCCTGACCTGGCCGCTCGCCGGGCAGGGCTTCCCCTTCGACAACATCATCTTCGGTGAACCCGCCCTCGCCTTCGGCGTCTTCCTGCTCGCCGCCTGCTTCTACCTCTGGAAGCGCGGCGCCGAACTGCTCGGCGAGGAACGGGTGGCCCGCACCGCCCGGATCGCCGGGCCGGTGTCGCTGTACGTCTTCGGCATGGGTCTCGCCTGCTTCGGCATCGCCGCCGCGGGCTGGAAGTACACGCTCTTCGCGGCCCCGCCGGAGGAGCCCATCTCCGGTGAGTTCGCGGACTGGCCGTGGCTGGAGGCGAGCTTCATGTCGGGGCTGTACGTGCTGGTCGGCATCGGCGCGCTGCTGTTCCCGTTCGCGCTGCGCCGTCCGGCCGCGTGGCCCGTCCCGGTGGTCGGTGTCGCCTGGGGCCTCGCCGGGCTCGCCTTCCTCGTCTTCGGCGGCCTCAACTACTTCACCCACATCGGACTGATCGTCAACACCATGTGACGGGCCCTGCGGCGCGGCCCGGTCACGGACGGCCGGGGGGCGGTTCCGGCTCGCGCCGTGGCTCCCGGTCCACGCGGCGGGGGAGCGGACGGCTCACCGCCTCTGTACAGACAACCATTGCCTGAGGGGAGCCGGGCGGCCCAGAGAATGGCAGGTCGAACAACCGAATGGCCTGCCTGCCACAACCCCTGGTTGTTCACTAGGGTGGTCCGCCATGGACCTCGAAGCCGTACGCACCTTCGCCGCCGTCGCCGAGGCGGGCCAGTTCCAGAAGGCCGCCGCCGACCTGTCGATCACCCAGCAGGCCGTCTCCAAGCGCATCGCCGTGCTGGAACGGGACCTCGGGGTGCGGCTGTTCAACCGCACCCCGCGCGGCGCCGAGCCCACCATCGACGGGCAGGCGTTCCTGCCCCACGCACGCGAGCTGCTGCGCGTCGCCGAGCGCGCGGCCGCCTCCGTGCACGCCGGCCGCCGGCCGCTGCGCGTCGACGTGCTCAGTTCGCGCAGCGCCGGGTCCGGCCTGCTGCGCGACTTCCACCGGGCGCACCCCGCGATCGAGCTGGACGTGCTGATGCTGCTGGAGATCGACGCCGCCGTCGACGCCGTCCGCGCCGGAACGATCGACGCCTCCTTCCGGGCCGTCGCCATGCCCGGCCGCCCGCTGCCCGAGGACATCGCGTGCGCCCGGGTGGCCGACGAGCCCCTCCACCTCCTCACCGGCCCCGGCCACGCGCTGGCGGACGCCAAGTCGGTGACCGTCGCCCAGCTGGCCGGCCACCGGATCTGGATGCCCGGCATGCTCCCGGGCTCCGAGTGGGCCGCCTACTACGACGACCTGGTCGCCGGGTTCGGCCTCACCATCGAGGCGACCGGCCCCAACTTCGGTTCCGACGCCCTCCTCGACACCGTCGCCGACACCCCGGCGCTGGCCACCTTCATGGGCGGCCTCACCCGCCTGGTCTGGCCCGCCGGGCACGGCCTGCGCCTGATCCCGGTGACCGACCCCTCGCCCGTCTACCCGCACGCCCTGCTCTGGCACCGGGACAACCCGCACCCGGCCCTCGCCGCCTTCCGCGACCACCTCGCCGCCACCTCACCCGGCCACGACGCCCCCGGCACCTGGCGGCCGGACTGGGTGGTCCCGCACTGACGGACCGGCACGGCACCGTCGGCCCGACGGCGGCCGGTCACCCGCGCGGGTACCGGCTCGTTCCCGGCCGGTACCCCGGCCCCGGTAGGCTGAGACCCCGGCCGCAACCGTCAAGCAGCCGACTCGTATTGAGGCAGCGAAGCGTGATCTCGATCGTCAACGCCAATGGCGTCTCCCTGGGCACCGAGTCGTTCGGTGCCGACGACGCGCCGCTCGTCCTGCTCGCGGGCGGCACGACGATGCTCTCCTGGCCCGACGCGCTCTGCGAGCGCCTCGCCGCCGGCGGGCGTCGGGTGGTGCGCTACGACCTGCGTGACAGCGGGGAGTCGACCACGGTGGACCCGGAGGCGCCCGGCTACACCCTGCGCGGCCTCGCCGCGGACGCGGCGGCCCTCGCCGCCGCGCTCGGCGGGGAACCGGCGCACCTCGCGGGGATCGGCGTCGGCGGGATGGTCGCCCAGGTGGCCGCGCTCGACCATCCGCGCGCCTTCTCGGCGCTCACCCTGGTCGGCACCCGCGCGGTCGCCCCCGGCCCGCCCGACGACGACCTCCCCGACCATGACCGGGCGACGACGGGCCGGCTGTTCGCGCGTCCGATGCCCGATTGGAGCGACCGCGAGGCGGTGGCGGACTTCGCCGCCGCCGGTGCGGAGATCCTCGGCGACGACCCCGTCGCCGCACGCGCGCTCGCCGCACGGATCTGGGACCGTACGCCCGGCACCGCGCCCCCGGTCCAGATGGCCAACCAGCTGCGCATGGTGTTCTCCAGGCTGGACTGCGGACCCCGCTGGCGCGAGCGCCTGCCCGGGATCGCGGTCCCCACGCTCGTCGTCCACGGCCGTCGTGACCGGTTCTTCCCCGTCGGCAACGGCGAGGCGATCGCGCGGGAGATCCCCGGGGCACGGCTGCTCGTCCTTGAGGAGGCCGCCACCGCGCTCCCCGAAGCAGCGCTGGGCGGGATCGCCGACGCGATGCTCGCGCTCGGACCGCGGCGCCGGGCAACTCCCGTGCCGCGCCCGTAGGCTGACGGGCATGGCACGCCGCATCACCGAACCGGTCCTGGACTGCGCCGACCCCGAGCGCCTCGCCGCCTTCCGGGGCGAGGTGCTCGGCTACGTCGAAATCGGCCGGGAGGAGGATGGCAGCATCGGGATCGGGCCGCCCGGCGGAGGCCCGCAGCCCACCCCGGTCCTCAGGCCCAGCACTGACCCGCGGCCCGGGAAGCTGCCCCTGCACCTCGACGTCAATGCCACGGACCGGGACCAGGCCGCTGAGCTGGAGCGGCTGTTCGCCCTCGGCGCCCGCGCCGCCGACGTCGGCCAGACCGGGGAGGAGAGCCGGCACGTCCTCGCGGACCCCGAGGGCAACGTCTTCTGCCTGCTGCGCACCCGGGTCCCGCCCGTCTGAGCCGCGGGCCACGACACCGGGGGGCTACCGGTCGACCCGCTCGAACACGAAGGTGGAGCGGTCGAGGCTGTCGAGGGCGGGCAGCACCTCGATCCGGCCGTGCTCGCCGTCGGCCGGGGCGAGCCACACCACGCCCCGGCGCGAGCGGACCTCGTAGCCGTCCGCGGTGCCGTCGACGGGGGTCAGCTCCCACTCCTCGGCGTACTCCTGGTGGACGAGCAGGGCGACCAGCGGTCCGGCCGGCTCGTTGTCCTCGACGGCGGTGGGGGCGCGCTTGGCGTACAGCTTGTGGCGCCCGCCGGGCAGCGCCTCGACGATCCAGATCGCCTCCTCGTCGTCGGTCCTGGCGAACACCGCCTTGGGCGACAGGTCGAACACCTCGGTCCTGGCGCGGCCGACCGGCTGTCCGGCGTTGCGGATCCTGTAGGGACCGGAGTCCAGGGTCATGGGTGCTGTCCGTCCTACGCAGAAGGGGTGAGCGGTACACGGACGTTGTACGCGCCGCCCGTACGGTCCGGGCGAGGACCCGCGCACGGGCCACCCGAAAGAGTGGTGGCCGCTCGTAGTCACGGCCGCACGCACTGTTGACCGGCGGCGGTGTCGGCGCTTGGCTCTCCCCGGGCCCGCGGAAACGGGGAGCAGGGGGCGGGCCGGACCGATGACCAGGGGAGGACGCTTCACCATGCACCGACCGGCAATCCGAACAACCCGCCGCACCCGCCGGGTCGCCCGTGCCACCTGCGTACTCGCGGTGGCCGCCGCCCTCGCGGCGACCGCCGCACCGGCCCAGGCCGCCCCCGCGTGGCGCCCCACCGTCCAGGTCGACCTCGGCACGGACGGCGCCCGGGCGAACGGCCAGTCAATGAGCGTGGGCCTCAGCGGCAACGGCCGCTACGCGCTGTTCAGCTCCGCTGCGACGAACCTGCTGGCGGGCGCCGAGGCCCCCGCCAACGGCCTGTACGTGCGCGACCTGCGCACCGGCCGGACCGAGCTGGTCAGCCGCGCCGAGGACGGCACCCCGCTGACCAACATGAGTGATTCGGCGGGCATCAGCGGCGACGGCCGGTACATCGTGTTCGCCGCCGAGGAGAACGGTGCGTTCGACATCTACGTCCGCGACCGTGTCCGGGACCGCACCCGGCGCTACACCACCGGCAGCCAGGCCTCCTTCCAGCCGGTGATCAGCGCCGACGGCCGGCACATCGCCTTCACGTCCTCCGACGCGGACGTGGTGCCGGGCGCCCCCGTCACCCCGGACACGCGCAACGTCTACGTCCTGGACCGCGTCACCGGCGCCATCCGCCTGGTCAGCGTCGGAGCCGACGGACAGCCCGCCGACGGCCCGTCCGAGCACCCGACGATCAGCGCGGACGGGCGCACGGTCGGCTACGGCTCCAAGGCGACCAACCTCCTTCCGGCCGCGCCCGGGGACACCGCCGACCTGCTCCGCCCGCGCCGCACCACCCTGTACGCGACCGACCTTCGCCGCGGCACCACCGTCGTGGCCGGCCTCAACCCCGACGGGACGCCGGGGGCGGCGGACCCGGTGCTCACCCTCAGCCCCGACGGTCGCTTCGCCGTCTACGGGCTCGGCGCGCCCCCGCTGCCGCGCGGCAAGTCCCGCACCGAGCTCTTCCTCAGCGACCTGCGCACCGGTCGGGTGACGAGCCTTCGGACCTCCGCCAACCCGAACGCGATCTGCTGGGGGAGCCCCGGGGCGGCCGTCACCGCCGACGACCGCTGGGTCTACTTCTCCGGTGGCTGCTCCGACACCATCATCCGCGCACCTCTGGCCCGGTACGACCTCCACCGCCAGGACCTGAGGACCGGCCGCGTCGAACTCATCAGCACGGCCGCCGACGGCACGCAGCTGGACGGGGCCGCGACCGGCCCGTCCATCAGCGACAACGGCCGCACGGTGGTGTTCACCAGCGCCAGCGACAACATCGTCCCCGGTGACCCCGGCGTCGTCACCTGGCACGTCTACGCCCGCTCGCTCGGCGGCAGGTGACCGGGCCGTCGGACGGCCGGACCGTCGGTCAGACCGTGTACAGGCCGTGCGCGGTGAACACGGCGCGGGCGGCCGCGGTCTGGTCGGCGGTCGGAACCGGGGTGCCGGCGAGCGGGAAGTCGAGGCCGAGGGCGCTCCACTTGGCGGCGCCGAGCTTGTGGAAGGGCAGCACGTCGACGCGGGTGACGTTGCCGAGCGAGGCGGCGAAGGCAGCGACCCCCTCGACGTTCGCGGCGGGGTCGGTGAGGCCGGGGACGAGCACGAACCGGACGTGGACCTCGGTGCCGAGGCCGGCCAGCCGCCGGGCGAAGTCCAGGGTGGGGGAGAGGCCCCGGCCGGTCACCCGGCGGTACAGCGCGCGGTCCCAGGACTTGATGTCGAGCAGCACCAGATCGGTGTCGGCGAGCAGGGCGTCGTCGGCACGGGCGCCGAGGTAACCGGAGGTGTCCAGGGCCGTGTGCAGCCCCAGCTCGTGCTTGAACCGGTGCAGGAGTTCACCGGTGAGGCCGGGCTGGAGCAGCGGCTCCCCGCCGCTGACGGTCGCACCGCCGCCGGAGGCGCGGATGAAGGCGGTGTACGCGGCGGCCTCCCGGACGACCTCGTCGGCGGTGACCGGGCGGCCGTCGGCCAGGTAGCGGGTGTCGGGGTTGTGGCAGTACTGGCAGCGCAGCGGGCAGCCGGCCAGGAAGGCGACGAAGCGCGTCCCGGGGCCGTCGACGCCCGTGGACAGGTCCCAGGAGTGCAGCCTGCCGTCCATGGTGGGTCTCCTTCTCCAGTGGTGCGCCGCCGGCACCCGGTTCACCCGGGGCACCGGCGGCGCGCGGACGGGGCTACAGCGCGTCGTGGAAGGTGCGGTTGACCACGTCGAGCTGCTGCTCGCGGGTGAGCCGGACGAAGTTGACCGCGTAGCCGCTGACCCGGATGGTCAGCTGCGGGTACTTCTCCGGGTGGGCCATCGCGTCCAGCAGGGTGTCCCGGTTGAGGACGTTGACGTTCATGTGGAAGCCGCCGACGGCGGTGTAGCCGTCCAGCACCCCGGCCAGGTTGGCCACCCGCTCCTGCGGAGTGCGGCCGAGCGCGTCCGGGGCGACGGTGTGGGTGAGCGAGATGCCGTCCTCGGCGTCCGCGTAGGGGAGTTTGGCGACCGACAGGGCGCTGGCGACGTAGCCGTGGCGGTCGCGGCCGTTCATCGGGTTGGCGCCGGGGGAGAACGGCTCGCCGGCCCGGCGGCCGTCC
This sequence comes from Kitasatospora sp. NPDC057500, assembly GCF_042802195.1. NCBI lineage: Bacteria > Bacillati > Actinomycetota > Actinomycetes > Kitasatosporales > Streptomycetaceae > Kitasatospora > Kitasatospora sp. NPDC057500. The sequence continues at coordinate 96,206 of NZ_JBHVER010000004.1, forward strand.
GGGGTGTTGCCGGTCTTCTTGCCGTAGACCACGTTGGAGGTGATGGTGAGCACCGACTGGGTGTGCTCGGCGCCCCGGTAGGTGGGGTGCTTGCGCACCTTGCGCATGAACTCCTCGACCAGCCGCACCGCGATCGCGTCAGCGCGGTCGTCGTTGTTGCCGTACGCCGGGTACTCGCCCTCGATCCGGTAGTCGGTGACCAGGCCGGTCGCGTCGCGCACCGGGGTGACCTTCGCGTACCTGATCGCCGACAGCGAGTCCGCCGCCACCGCGAGGCCCGCGATGCCGCACGCCATGGTGCGCCGCACGTCCCGGTCGTGCAGTGCCATCTCCAGGCGCTCGTAGGCGTACCTGTCGTGCATGTAGTGGATGACGTTGAGCGCGTGGACGTACGTCCCGGCCAGCCACTCCAACTGCTCGTCGAAGCGCGCCCACACCTCGTCGTGGTCGAGGACCTCCGAGGTGATCGCTCCGGTGGCGGGGCCGACCTGCTCGCCGGACTTCTCGTCCCGGCCGCCGTTGACGGCGTAGAGCAGCGTCTTGGCGAGGTTGACCCGCGCGCCGAAGAACTGCATCTGCTTGCCGACCGCCATCGCGGAGACGCAGCAGGCGATCGCCGTGTCGTCGCCGAAGCGCGGGCGCATCAGCTCGTCCGACTCGTACTGCACCGAGGAGGTGTCGATCGACACCTGGGCGCAGAACTCCTTGAAGCCCCGGGGAAGTTGCGGCGTCCAGAAGACGGTCAGGTTCGGCTCGGGCGCCGGGCCGAGGTTGTAGAGGGTCTGCAGGTAGCGGAAGGACGTCCGGGTGACCAGGGTGCGGCCGTCCTCGCCCATGCCGCCGATCGACTCGGTGACCCAGGTCGGGTCGCCGGAGAACAGCTCGTCGTACTCGGGGGTGCGCAGGAAGCGGACGATCCGCAGCTTGATGACGAAGTCGTCGATCAGCTCCTGGGCCCCCTCCTCGGTCAGCCGGCCTGCGGCGAGGTCGCGTTGCAGGTAGACGTCCAGGAAGGTGGAGGTGCGGCCGAGCGACATGGCCGCGCCGTTCTGCTCCTTCACCGCCGCCAGGTAGGCGAAGTACAGCCACTGGACCGCCTCCCGGGCGGTCGCGGCCGGACCGGAGACGTCGTGGCCGTAGGCCGAGGCCATCTGCTTGAGCTCGCCCAGCGCCCGGATCTGCTCCGCGAGCTCCTCGCGCCCGCGGACGGTCTCCTCCAGCCGCGCCGGGTCGGTGGGGGCGGCGTCCAGCTCCGCCTTCTCGGCGAGCTTCGCCGCGATGAGCCGGTCCACGCCGTAGAGGGCGACCCGGCGGTAGTCGCCGATGATCCGTCCGCGGCCGTAGGCGTCGGGCAGGCCGGTGATGACACCGGCCTTGCGGGCGGCCCTGATCTCGGGGGTGTAGGCGTCGAACACCCCGGCGTTGTGGGTCTTGCGGTACTCGGTGAAGACCTTCTCCAGTCCCGGGTCGACCGGGTAGCCGTAGGTCTTCAGCGCGCCCGCGACCATCCGCCAGCCGCCGTTCGGCATGATCGCGCGCTTGAGCGGGGCGTCGGTCTGCAGGCCGACGATCAGCTCGCGTTCCCGGTCGATCCAGCCCGGCGCGTGGGCGGTGATGCTGGACGGGACGTCGTACGCGACGTCGTACACGCCCTTGGCGCGCTCCTCGGGGAAGCGCTCGGTGATCCGCCGCCAGACCGCGAGGGTCCGCTCGGTCGGGCCGGCCAGGAAGGCGGCGTCGCCCTCGTAGGGGGTGTAGTTGCGCTGGACGAAGTCGCGCACGTCGACGGTGTCCTGCCATCGGCCGCCCTGGAAGCCGTCCCAGGCTCCGGCCGGGGCCGGGGCGGTCCGCGCCTGCTGCTGCGAGGTGGTCATCTCGGTCTCTCCTTCTCCCGGGGCCCTCAGGCCTGGTCGCCGTAGTAGGCCTGGCGCATCAGCCGCCGCAGGTCGGCGAGCAGCGGCATCCGGGGGTTGGCGGGGGCGCACTGGTCCTCGTAGGCGTTCATCGCCTGCTGCGGCAGCGCCGCCAGGAACTCCTCCTCGTCGACCCCCGCGTCCTTGAAGCAGCGCGGGATGCCGACCCGGTCGCGCAGTTCCTCCACCGCCGCCGCGAGCGACTCGACACCCTGCTCCGGGGTCGCGGCCGGCAGGCCGAGCGTCCGGGCGATCGCCTGGTAGCGCTCCGGCGCCGCGTAGCTGCCGTACTTGGGCCAGCCGGTGACCTTCGCCGGGGCGGAGCCGTTCCAGCGGATCACGTGCGGCAGCAGCAGGGCGTTGGTCCGCCCGTGGGCGATGTGGAAGGTGGCGCCCAGGGTGTGCGCCATGGCGTGCACGGCGCCCAGGAAGGCCGAGCCGAAGGCCATGCCGGCGATCGTCCCGGCGTTGTGCATCCGCTCCCGGGCCTCCGGGTCGTCCGGGCCGGCGGTCACCGCCCGCTCCAGGTTCTCGAAGACCAGCCGGACGCCCTGGAGCGCCAGGCCGTCGGTGAAGTCGTTGGCGTAGACCGAGACATAGGTCTCGATGCAGTGGGTGAGGGCGTCGAACCCGGTGTCGGCGGTGACGTCGGCCGGCAGCCGGGTGGTGAGCGCCGGGTCGACGATGGCCACGGTCGGGGTGAGCGCGTAGTCCGCCAGCGGGTACTTCTGGCCGGTGGCGGTGTCGGTGATCACCGCGAACGGGGTGACCTCGCTGCCGGTGCCCGAGGTGGTCGGGATGCACACCAGCCTGGCCTTCTCGCCCAGGTCCGGGAAGGTGAAGGCGCGCTTGCGGATGTCGAAGAACTTCTCCTTGAGGTCCGCGAACTCCACCTCCGGGTGCTCGTACATCAGCCACATCACCTTGGCCGCGTCCATCGGCGAGCCGCCGCCCAGCGCGATGATGGTGTCCGGCTCGAACTCCCGCATCAGCTCCGCGCCCCGGCGCACCGTGTCGATGCTCGGGTTGGGCTCGACGTAGTCGACGACCCGCACCTCCACCGGCTCCCGGCGCCGGTCCAGCACGCCGCGGATCCGCTCCAGGTGGCCGATCGCCACCATGGTGTGGTCGGTCACCACCACGATCCGGCGCGCGTTCGGCATGCTCGCCAGGTACTTGACGGAGTTGCGCTCGAAGAAGATCTTCGGCGGGACCTTGAACCACTGCATGTTGGTGTTGCGCCGCCCGATCCGCTTGATGTTCACCAGGTTCAGGGCCGAGACGTTGCCCGCCACCGAGTTGTGCCCGTAGCTGCCGCAGCCCAGGGTCAGCGAGGGCGTGAACGCGTTGTAGACGTCGCCGATGCCGCCCTGCGAGCTGGGCGCGTTCCAGATGATCCGGCAGGCCTTGACGGCGTGCCCGAACTCCTCGGTGAACGCCGCGTCCTCGGTGTGCACCGCCGCCGAGTGGCCGAGGCCGTCGAACTCCACCATGGCGGCGGCCAGTTCGACGCCCTCCCGGCGGGAGCCCGCGGTCAGCACGGCGAGCACCGGGCAGAGCTTCTCCCGGGTGAGCGGCTCGGCCGGCCCGACCCGCTCGCAGTCGGCCAGGATCACCGAGGTGTCGGCCGGCACCTCGAAGCCGGCCGCCGCCGCGACCTCGGCGGCGGTGCGGCCCACCACCTCGGCGTTCAGCTTCGCACCCGCGCAGGAGACGCCGTCGCCCACGCCGAACAGGTGCCGCTCCAGCAGCGCCTTCTCCTCGGCGCTCGCGTGGTGCGCCTTCAGGGTGCGGAACTCCGCGAGCGCGGCGTCGCGGATCCCGGCGTCCAGGATCACCGCCTGCTCGGAGGCGCAGATCATGCCGTTGTCGAAGGTCTTCGACAGCACGATGTCGTTCACCGCCCGCCGCAGGTCCGCGCTGCGCTCGACGTACGCCGGGACGTTGCCCGCTCCGACGCCCAGCGCGGGCTTGCCGCAGCTGTACGCGGCCCGCACCATCGCGTTGCCGCCGGTGGCGAGGATCGTCGCCACGCCCGGGTGGCGCATCAGCGCGTCGGTGGCCGCCATCGACGGCTCCTCGATCCACTGGACGCAGTGCGCCGGCGCCCCGGCCGCCACCGCCGCGTCGCGCACGATCCGGGCCGCCTCGGCCGAACAGCGCTGCGCCGCCGGGTGGAAGGCGAAGACGATCGGGTTGCGGGTCTTCAGCGCGAGCAGCGCCTTGAAGATCGTGGTGGAGGTGGGGTTGGTGACCGGGGTGATGCCCGCGACCACGCCGACCGGCTCGGCGATCTCCACGATGCCGTCGATCTCGTCCCGGCGCACCACCCCGACGGTCTTCGTCCGGGCCATCACATGGGTGACGTTCTCGCAGGCGAAGACGTTCTTGACGGCCTTGTCCTCGAACAGGCCGCGCCCGGTCTCCTCCACCGCCAGCACCGCGAGGCCGGTGTGCTGGGCCAGCGCCGCCAGGGACGCCTTCTTGACGATGTGGTCGACCTGCTCCTGGGTGAACGAGCCGTACTCGTCGAGGGCGGTGAGGGCGGCGGCGACCAGGCGGTCGACGGCGTCGGACGGGGCGGGAGCGGCGCTCGTGGGCGAGGCCTCGGCGTCGTGCTTCGGGCGGGTCGACATTGGTGGACTGCCTTTCGGGTCATCGTCCGACATCGGGCGCCGCTGGCGCCTTCGGTTCCAGGTTCCTTGCTCGGGGGTGGGGCGGGCATCGGCCCAACGGGACCTGCCCGGGGACCGAAGGTCCCTTCCCTGAAGGGCGGTTGGTCTCGTCAGGGGGGGCTCAGTCGTGCGGGACGACCGCGACCGGGGCGTGCGCGTGGTGCAGCACCGACTGGACCACCGGCCCGAGGTGCGGGCCGACCGGCGGGTGCTTGGCCGCCCGCCGGCCGAGCACCACCAGGCAGGCGCCGTGCGAGGCCTCCACCAGTGCCCGGCCCGCGCTCCACGGGCACACCTCGGCCTCGGCCCTGACCTGCGGGTACTTCTCCCGCCAGCGGGCCAGTGCGTCCTCCAGGCGCAGCTGCTCGGCGGCGGCCATCGCCTCCCGGATATCCGCCTGCTCGACCGGCGCCCGGGTGGCGTAGGTGTCGTGGGAGGTGGTCCGGCTCTCCACCGCCCGCAGGCCGGCGCCCAGGTCGGCGGCCTGCCGGAAGGCGAACTCCAGGACCTCGTCGAACGGTTGGTCGCTCTCGACGCCCACCACGACGTCGCCCACCCGGGTGTCGCCGGGCATGCGGTCGGCCGGTCCGGCTGCGGCGCGGACCAGGACGACGGGGCACTGCGAGCGGGCGGCGGTGCGCAGCCCGACCGAGCCGACCAGCAGCCCGGTGAAGCCGCCGAGGCCGCGCGAGCCCAGGACCAGCAGGTCGGCGCGCCCGCTCGCGGCGGCCAGGGTGTAGGCCGGGTGGCCGGGCTGGACCTCGCAGGTGACCTCCAGGTCGGGCAGCGCGGCGGCGATCCCGTCGCAGAGGTCGGCCACCCGGCCGGGCAGCGCCGTCCCGCCGCCGAGGTCGCGCTCCAGCGCGTCGGCCTCCGTTCCCGCCACGTGGATCATCCGCAGCGGGAGCCCCCGGCGGCGGGCCTCGCGGGCGGCCCACTCGGCCGCCGCCGCGCTGGGCGCCGAACCGTCGATCCCCACCGTCACGTTGTGCGCCATGCCGACGACCTCCCCGGTCCTCGGAGGTCCGCGACGCCGGTGCGCGCGGTCCCTTCCGGTGACCAGCGTCCCGCCGGCCCGGTGCCCGTCCCCAGGGTCCGAGCAGCCCCATCCGGGCGCCGAAGGTCCCGAGTGGGGGCGTCCTTCCGGCCCGGGGCGGCCGGTGCGGGTGACGGTCCGTCGAGTGTCAACTCACTGTGTGCCAGTGGCCCCTTTCGAGTGAACCTCGGTGCCAAGTCCGTTTCTTTTGACCGTGGTTGATCAGGATGCCGGGTGGCGCCCGCTCGGGCGGCCTCCGTTGCGGAGAGGACGGCTTGCATGACCACTGCCAGTGGGGACCCGATCGCGTCGGTCACCGACGCGACGCTCATCGACATCGCGACGAACGGCATCTGGGGCCCGGGCCTCACCCCCAGCGAATCGGTCACCGACCTGGCCCGGGCGCTGCTGGCGGCCCTCCGCGGCGAGCCGGGCGTCGAACTTCCCGCGGAGCTCGCCGAGTTGGCCGCCGATGTCCGGCAGGCCAGTACGGTCGACGTCACCGGCATCACCGTGCCCGGCGACTCCGGGGAGATCCGGCTCTCCGCGCTCACCATCAAGCTGAACGACGGCAACCCGCACCCGGTCGTGATCGTGCCCGCGGGCTGGAACCCGTACGGGTGGCTGCCCTTCCTCCACGCCTACCTCACCCTCGCCCGGCGCGGCTACCACGTGCTGGCCTACTCCCCGCGCGGTATCGGCATCCCGGGGTGGCTGTCCACCTCCGAGGGCTTCGTCGACGTCGCCGGTGAGAAGGACCGGGCCGACGGCTCCGCCGTGATCGACTACGCGGAGGACTACTTCGAGCCGTCCCGGGTCGGCTTCCTCGGTCTCTCCTACGGCTCGGGGATCAGCCAGCTGGTGGCCGCGCACGACCCGGCGGAGCGCGTGCGCGTCGTCGTCGCGGGGAGCACCTGGGGCAACCTCGCCACCAGCCTCTACGACAACGGCACCCGGCACCTGGAGGCCGTCCGGCTGCTGATCGACTTCACCGGCGGCCCGATGGAGGAGAAGTTCGACGAGGAGACCCAGGAGATCCTCAAGGACTTCCTGGCCGGTCGGAACCTGGACACCGTGATCGACTGGGGCAACCGGCGATCCCCGCAGACGTACGTGGACCGCACCAACGCCCGGGGCATTCCGACCTTCATCTCCAACACCTGGCACGAGACCCTGTTCCCGGTCGGCACGGTGATCGACACGTTCCAGCGGCTGACCGTGCCGAAGCGGCTGAACCTGTGGATCGGCGACCACGGCGCCCCCGAGGGCCCCGGCCTGACCGGCCTGCTGAGCGGCCTGCCGTTCCCCGGCATCGCGGTGCCGATGCGGGAGGCCTACGAGTGGCTGGACCACTACCTGCTGGGCGCCGACAACGGCGTGCCGGACTGGCCGGAGGTGAACGCCCAGTCGATGTTCACCTACCAGACCCTCCCCATCCCGGGCGGCAGCAAGCTGATCACCGTCCCGGCGCGTCGCGAACCGCTGGCGCGCTGGGACGACTTCACCACCGCCGCCGAGGCCTGGTACCTCACGGGCGGCAACGGCTCCGGGGACGGCGCGCTCTCCGACAAGCCGGCCGCCGGCTGGTCGCGGGACTTCGAGGCGGGCACCGTGACGGAGGCCGTCGCGGTGGACGCGATCATGAAGACCGGCCAGAAGGAGTGGTTCGGCAACCCCAAGTCCTACGACCTGGCGGCGTTCGACCGCTCGCGCCTGCTGGTCTGGACGACCGACCCGCTCTCCGGCTCGGGCGGGGTCGCCCGCCGGATCCGGGGCGCCGCCGGCGTCAAGCTCAGCGTGCGCAGCAACGTCACCGCCGCCACCCTGGTGGCCTATCTGTTCGACGTCGCGCCGGACGGCACCGCGCGGATCATCACCCACGAGCCGTACACCGTCACCGACCTGACCCCGAACGTCAACGCCGTCGTCGACTGGCGGCTCCAGGCCGCCTCCTACGACCTCCCGGCCGGCCACCGGATCGCCCTGGTCGTCAACAGCCGCGACCCGCTGTACTCGTACGCGAACATGGACCTCGCCGTCGTCACGACCACCACCGTCGGCTCGCAGACCGGGCAGGAGGCCGTCCTGGAACTGCCGCTCGGCTGAGCGGAGGTGCCCGCTCCGGGCCCATAGCGGTTGCTCATACCTCCATAAGCCATGATCCACTACCGTGGCGCTCCTCGGGCGACCTACGGTGGGGGCTGCTCGCCGGCGACACCGACCCCGCCGGTCAGCGGCCCCCACCGTCCCGCCCGAAAGCAGAACCACCCCGTGATCAGCACCACCGGTCCAGCCGCCACCGCCGGCACAGCACCCGCCCGCGCCCGGGCACAGCGCCGCACCCTCACCGTGCTGGTCGCCGGCCAGATCCTCAGCGGGGCCGGCCTGGCCGCCGGCATCACCGTCGGAGCGCTGCTCGCCCAGGACATGCTCGGCTCCACCGACCTCGCCGGGCTGCCCAGCGCGCTGTTCACCGCCGGATCGGCCCTCGCCGCCGTCGCGGTCGGCCGGATCTCCCAGGCGAGGGGCCGCCGACCGGGACTGGCCGCGGGCTATCTGGCCGGCGCGCTCGGCAGCGCCGGCGTCATCGCCGCCGCGGCCCTCGACAACCCCGTGCTGCTGTTCATCGCCCTGTTCGTCTACGGCGCCGGCACGGCCACCAACCTCCAGGCCCGCTACGCCGGCGCCGACCTCGCCGCACCCGCCCACCGTGCCAGGGCCGTCTCCACCGTCCTGGTCGCCACCACCCTCGGCGGCGTCGTCGGCCCCAACCTCGCCGCCCCCACCGGCACCCTCGCCGAGCACCTCGGCATCCCCGCGCTCGCCGGGCCGTTCCTGCTCGCCGGCGCCGCCTACGCCCTGGCCGCCCTCGTCCTGGCCGCCTGGCTGCGCCCCGACCCGCTGCTGCTCGCCCGCGAGTTGCAGCGCTCGGAGCAGCAGGGCGCGGGGGACGCCGCGGCGACCGCCACCGGGCCGGACCGGGTGCGCCGTCCGACGCTGCTGCTGGGCGCGGTGACGATGATCCTCACCCAGCTCGTCATGGTCGCGATCATGACGATGACGCCCGTCCACATGCACGACCACGGCCACGGGACGGCCGCCTCCGGCCTCGTCATCGCCGTCCACGTCGGCGCCATGTACCTGCCCTCGCCGCTGACCGGATGGCTCGTCGACCGGCACGGCCCCACCGCGGTCGCCGCCGGCTCCGGCCTCACCCTGCTCGCGGCCGGCCTGGTCGCCGCCGCTGCGCCCGCCGACTCCGTCGCCCTCCTCGCGCTCGCGCTCGCCCTGCTCGGCCTCGGCTGGAACCTCGGGCTGGTCTCCGGCACCGCGATGATCACCGACGCCGCGCCCCTCGCCACCCGGGCCAGGACCCAGGGCACGGTCGACGTCGCGATCGCGATCGCCGGTGCGACCGGCGGCCTCGCCTCCGGCGTCGTCGTCTCCGCCGCCGGCTACGCCGTCCTCTCCCTCGCCGGCGGCCTGCTCGCGCTGGCCGTCCTGCCCGCCATCGCCGCCACCGCCAGGCCCCGCTGACCGGCGGCTCCGCGGGTGCCCGGCGGCGGGCGTGCCGTTCGCTCGTCAGCTCGGGGCCCGCGGCCGGGTGTCCGGGCGGCTGCCTATCCTGGTGGCCATGACGACGCCACCTCCGGAACTCCCCCCGCGCCCCGACCCGTCGGGCGGACTCCGCGCCTCCCACGGCGAACGGGAAGCGGTGGTGGAGCGGCTGCGCGACGCGGCGGCCGAGGGGCGCATCGACCTCGATGAGCTGGATGAGCGCGTGGGCCTGGCGCTGACGGCCAGGACGCACGCCGAGCTGGCCGTGCTGACCGCCGACCTGCCGGGGCCGGGCCCGTCCGGGAGCCTGCCGCCGCTGGTGCTCAAGGGCGGCGCGTTCGGTGCGTCCCGGGGCCCCGGGCGCTGGGAGGTTCCCGGGCGGGTGATCGCGCACGGCGGCATGGGGGGAGTGAAGATCGACTTCACCCGGGTCGAGTGCCACCGGGCGGAGGTCGTGGTGGAGGCGTACGGGGAGACCTCCGGCGTGACGATCGTCATCCCCGACGGCTGGGCGGCGGAGACCGGCGGCATGCATCCCGGCCTCGGCGGGCTGAAGGACGCGACCACCCCCGACCGGCTCCCGGGGACCCCGTTGATCCGGCTCACCGGCTCCGGGGGCGTGGGCGGAGTGGTCATCCGCCACCCCGGCCGCCGGGAACGGCGCAAGCTGAGCGGCAACCCGCCGCAGGGCTGACCAAGACCGTCAGGTCCGCCCCGCAGGATCGGGCCGTTGCTGGGTAGGCGCCGATCCGACGGGAGGTGGGCGGCGGTGAGTGGTGACGATGCGGTGCTGGGCGGTGTGCTGGCCCGGCTGCTCGCCCGGTCGCGGGCGCACGGGCCGGCGGAGCTCCCCGGGCTGGTGCGGGAGGCGGCCCGCGGGCTGGGCGCGGACGGCGCGGGGATCCTCCTCGCCGACGTCCAGCAGCGCCACCTCGTGCCGCTGCCCGGGGACGGGGACGGCGAGCGCGCGGGCGAGATCGAGGTCGAAGGGACGCTCGGCGGCCGCGCCTACCGCCTGCAGCGGACCCAGCTCTCCAACGGAGCGGCCCCGGTCGGCTGGTACCCGCTGGTGGACGGGGCCGAGCGGATCGGTGTCCTGCGGATCGAGGGCGGAGGCCGGGACGGGGGTGCGCTCGCCCGCTTCGAGGCCCTCGCCTCCCTCGTCGCCCTGCTGGCGGTGTCGAAGAGCGCGTACAGCGATCTCATCGTCCAGGCCGGGCGCAGGCACCGGATGAGCCTCCAGGCCGAACTGCTCTGGGCGTTCCTGCCGCCCCGCACCATCGGCACCCGCGACGTCACCTCCAGCGCAGTCCTGGAACCGGCCTACGACGTGGGCGGGGACGCCTTCGACCACTCGGTGGCGCGCGGACACCTGCACGTGTCGGTGTTCGACGCGATGGGGCACGACCTCGCCTCCGGCGGCGCCAGCTCGGTCGCGCTGGCCGCCTGCCGCGCCACCCGGCGGGCCGGCGGCGGCCTGGCCGACATCGTCCACGCGATCGACCGCACGCTCGCCCAGTGGATCCCGGACCGGCTGCTGACCGCGGTGGTCGCCGACCTCGACACGGTCACCGGCGAGCTGTCCTGGGTCAACTGCGCCCACCCGCCGCCACTGCTGGTCCGGGGCCGCCGGATCGTCCCGGACGCCCTGCTGCGCCCGGCCGAGCTGCCGCTCGGGCTCGGCTTCCACGAGCACGGGCCGCAGCCCGTGCACCACGCCCGGCTCCAGCCCGGCGACCGGATCCTGGTCCACACCGACGGCGTCACCGAGGCCCGCTCGGCCTCCGGCGAGCTCTTCGGCGAACGCCGCCTCGCCGACACCCTGGTCCAGCACATGGCGGGCGGCGAACCCGCCCCCGAGGCCCTGCGCCAGCTGATCCACGCCCTGGTCACGCACCAGGACCACCGGCTGCGCGACGACGCCACGATCCTGCTGGCGGAGTGGCACCCGCACCGGCCCGGGCGGCCCGCCTAGGACTTCCGGACGGCGGGGTCAAGGCCTTCCGGTCGGCCACGGGGGCGGCATACCGGCCATCCCCGCCCCCCACACTTGTGCGCGTACATGCCAAATGTAGGGCTGTGCGTGTTCATACGGCTGCCACGCTGACTGGACTCCCCTCGTCGCGCCGAGGGTGCCGACCGCCGTTCCGACGCTTCCCCGGGCCATCGCCGCCCGGGCGGCCGGACGGTGCGAGCGGGCACCGGTGCCACCGGAAACCGTCCGAGTAGAGATGGGGAAGACGCATGCGCAAGATCACGATGACCCTGACGGCCCTGTCGCTCACCGTGGGGGCGGGCCTCGCCGCGGCTCCCAGCGCCTCGGCGGCGACGCCCTGCCCGAGCGGAGCGGTCTGCATCCGCGAGGCGAACGGCGACATCCTGGGCAAGAACATCTTCTACAGCTACGGCGCCCACAACCTCGACAACGTCACCGGGTACCGCGTGGTCGTCAACAACCAGACCGGCGGAGCGGGCTTCCGGGAGTGCCTGGAGTACGACGGAGGGAATTGTTCGCCCGTGTACCGCGCCACCGGTGACTACCCGGCGATCGACTACGGGCCGATCAACTCCCTCGTTCTCGTGCCGTAGGCGTCGCGGCGCTTCCCGCACCCCGGCGGGGCGCAGGGCCGAACGGCCCAGGCGCCTCGCCGACCGCGCCGGGAGCGGGGATCCTGCGAGCATGAACCGCACCCCCGACCTGGACACCGTCCGGCGGGCGGACGCCGCCGAAGTGGCCCGCCGGATCGCCGAGCACCGTGACCAGCTCGGCCTGGACGACCGGGCCCTGGCCCACCAGGCGGCCATGTCGCCGGCCTACTTCCGGCACCTGCTGGAGGCGGGCCCGGCCTTCGACCCGGCCGGGTTCGTCCGGATCGCGGCCGCGCTGCGGATGACCTGGGCGGAACTCCTGGAGGGCCGGACGGACGCTCCGCCGGGGCAGACGCAGCCCCCGCCGGGGTCCCCCCGGCCCCTGCTGGTGCCGCTCTCCGAGCCGGAGTGCTGGCTCCTGATGGGCACCCACGGGGTCGGCCGGGTGGGCCTGCCCGGCACGCCGGCGCCCACCGTCTACCCGGTGAACTACGCGGTCGACGGCCGGACGATCGTCTACCGCACCTCGCCCCGCGGCGCCGCCGCGGCGGCGGACGGCTCGCCCGTCTCCTTCCAGGCCGACCACATCGACGACCGGCTGAGCGAGGGCTGGAGTGTGCTGATGCTGGGCACGGCGCACCACGTCGACGACGCCGAGCAGGAGCGGCGGCTGGCCCGGCTGCCCGGCGCGACGCCGTGGCCGGGCGGCGACCGTCCGCTGTGGGTGCGGATCACCCCGGACGAGGTGACCGGCCGCCGCCTCGGCACGGGCTGAGCCCGCCGGGGCGCGGCTCAGACGCCGATCGCCTGGAGGATCGGGCGGCCCAGGGTGCCGAGCCAGCCGGCCAGCGCCGAGAGCGGTCCGATCAGGGCGGTGCCGGCCGTCACCAGGGCGCCGGCCGAGCTGAGCATCCGGGTGACCCGGGTGAGACGGCCCGCCACCGCCTCGCGGTCCGGCTCGGGGCGGGCGACCTCCGTCTCCACCGCGTCGAGTTCGGAGCGGACCTCGGGGGCCACCGCCGGTGGCAGCGGGGCCTGCTCGACGGCCGTGCGGAGGTCGCCGACCAGCTCCCGGACATCCCGTCCGTCCGCCGTGAGACGGCCGGTCTGGCCGCCGTGGACGGTCTGGTTCCCGGCGACGTTGTTGACGACGCCGCCCTGCTGACTGCCGATGTTGAAGACCATGACGGTCCCTTCGCCAGGGACCCGGACCGCCTCAGCCGGACGGCGACGGGCCCGGGTTGAGCCGGCTCTCCTCGTCCCTCTCGTACCGGCGCTGGCGGACCACGCTGCGGATCAGCAGCGCGCCGCCGAGGAGCAGCAGCGCCGCGCCGGTCACCCCGAGCACGATGCTGGCGTTGTGCGCGATGCCCTGGATCCGTTCGCTCAGCACCTCCGGGTAGGAGCCCTCCCAGCCGAGGAAGGCGCTGCCGAGCAGGGCGAGCACGAGACCGGTGACCAGCAGGTGCCGGGCCATGGTCCTGGCGGCGGCGATCTTGCGGAAGAACGTCTCGCGGCGGGCCAGCTGGATGTGGTCGTTCTGGAAGAAGTTGTTGACCTGGTCCCGGCCGACGTTGTTGAGGTTCTCCTTGGCCACCTGGTTGCCGAGGTCGAAGTGCGGCGACTCGTTGTACTGGCTCCCGGCGACGTTGCTGAGGTTCCCCGCCGCCCCCTGCCGGCCGACGTCGAACCGGCGGTCGTCCCCGTGCCGCGCTGCGTCCGCAGGCGGTGCCTCCGCAGGCGGTGCGCCCGCAGGCGGTGCGCCCGGCGGCGGTGCGTGCGGCCGGGGCGGCGCGGCCGGGGGCGGCGGCGCGCGGTGCGCGGAAGGCCCGGCGCCCGGCTCCGGCGGGGCGGGTCCGGGCCAGACCGGCTCGGGAGGCATCTCCGGCGGACGGGCCTGCTCCTGCCGGGCCTGCTCCTGCGGGGCCGTCTCGACGAACGCGGCCACCGGCTCGGGCTGCGACACGCCCTCAGCGCCGTGCCGGGGGGTCGGCGGCCGTTCGCCGGTGGTGACCGTCGGCGGCTCCGTCCCCTCGTCGGAGGCGTCCGGGTCGGCGATCTCGGTCACCGCCTCCGCCGGCTCCTCGTAGTGAGCCTCCAGCGGGCCGAAGCCCAGGACGTCCCCGTCGCGGAGGATCCGCTGGCCGTGCACCCGGTGGCCGTTCAGCCGGGTGCCGTTGGTGGAGCTCAGGTCCTCGACGGTGGTGTGGCCGCCGGCCCACCAGACCACGGCGTGGCGGCGGCTGAGCAGCGGGTGGACCAGTTGGAGCCGGCAGGTGGAGTCCCGGCCGACCAGGAGCGGTTCGTCGTCGAGTCTGAACACTTGGCCGCGGACCCGGTCCGGGCCGTCGACGACCAGCCGGGGTAAGGCCTGATCCTGTGAGGGCGGGCTCATGGCGCGACCTCCTACCGGGGTGCGACCGGGTGGAACCGGTGGGCCGCCGGGGGCGGTGAAACGCTTCGCCGCCCGCCGGGTCGAATGCGTTCACTTCCAGTAAAGGCCACTTCGGGCCCGGAGCACAGCCCCGGCCGGCCATTTCCGACGGCCGGGCGGCCGGGAGGCGGGCTCCCGTCGGCAGCTGACGGCCCGGAGGCAGCCGAACGGCGGCCGGGGCTGCGGACGCAGCGATACGATGGACGCACCGTGCGTGACGAACGGGAGGCTCTCATGAGTGTGACGAACCGGTACCGGGACGCCTGGGAGGGCTTCTGGCGCGACGCGCCCGAGGGGGAGGGCGCGGTGATCTGGGACGCGGATCCGGCCCTCACCGCCGAACGCCACCTCGCGCTGTTCGCGCCGCACCTCGCCGATCCGGAGCTGCCGGTCGTCGACCTCGGCTGCGGCAACGGCACCCAGACCCGCTTCCTGGCCGGCCGCTTCGCCCGGGTCCTCGGCGCCGACCTCTCCGCCGCCGCCGTCGAGATCGCCCGGCGCTCCGACCCGGGGGAGCGGGCCGCGTACCTGCGGCTGGACGCCACCGACCCGGTGGCGGTGCGGGCGCTGCACGACCGCCTCGGCGACGCCAATGTGTACCTGCGCGGCGTGATCCACCAGAGCGAGCCGGCCGACCGCCGTCCGGTCGCCGAGGCCGTCGCCGCCCTGCTCGGCGAGCGTGGCCGCGCCTTCCTGGTCGAACTCTCCGAGGCGGCCAAGGGTGTCCTCGGCGCGCTCGCCGGCGGCCCGGGCGGCCCGCCCCCGAAGCTGCGCCCGGTGTTCGCCCACGGCCTGGCGCCCGCAGAGGTCGCTGACGCGGCCTTCGGGGAGGTGCTGCGCGAGGCCGGTCTCGCTGTCCTCGACTCCGGTGAACTCCCGCTGGCCACCACCGAGTTCACCCCTGAAGGCGAGCGGATCGAGCTGCCGGCGCACTGGGCGGCCGTCGCCCCGGACGGGGCCCGGCGGCCCTGAGAGCCGCCTCCTGGCCGGCGCCCCGGGAACGGCGCCCGGTGAACCGCGCGGCGGTCGCAGTGCGTCGTTCCTGATGTGACCGTACTGTTTACCGCTGTTCTGCCTACCGTTCGGCCGTACCGGGCCCCGGTGCCGCCCGACCGCGCCGTGATACCCGGCGCCCCCGCCCGGAGTGCCGGGTGAAGGCCCCGGGCCCCGGCGTACTCGGCGACCGGACGGGGTACGCGGCCGTCGCGCTGGCGGTGGTGGCCGCCGTGGCGGCGGGGCTGCTGTGGTGGAAGCCGTGGGCCGGTGACGAGGGCCCGAAGCCGTTGGCGTTCACCACGGCCGCCGGCGGCTCCGCGCGGTTCGGGACCGGCGAGAAGCTGTACCACTACAAGGTGCGGGCGGAGGACGGGCTGAAGATCAGCCCGGACCAGTTCGCCGCCGAGGTGGACCAGGTCCTCGGCGACGTGCGGCGCGGGTGGGCGGCAGGCGGCGCGGTATCGTTCCAGCGGGTGGCCGCCGACCCGGTGGACTTCACCGTCTACCTCGCCACCCCCGCGTCCACCGACCGGATCTGCGGCCAGTACGGGCTGGACACCGGCGGCTGGGTGAACTGCGCGGCCAACCGCCAGGTCGTCATCAACCTCAAGCGCTGGACCGAGCTGTCGGAGTTCTACACCGGAAAGCCCGAGGAGTACCACGCCCTCGCGGTCAACCACGAGGTGGGGCACATCCTCGGGCAGGGCCACGTCGACTGCCCCGGCCCCGGGGCGCCCGCGCCGGTGATGATGCAGCAGATCAAGGGACTGCACGGCTGCGTGCCGAACGGCCGGCCGTACGGCGAGGACGGCACCCTGCTCGCCGGGCCGCCGGTCGTGGCGGGCGCCACGCCGATGCCGTGACCCCCGCCTGGCGGTCCGCCGGGCCGGTGCCCCCGCCCGGCGGACCGTCAGGGCCGCCCCGCTACACGCCGGCCCGGTCGGCGGCCGGGGCCGCGCGCTCCGGGAGCTCCGCGTCCAGCGCGCGCAGGATGTCCTCGACGCTCTGCCTGGCGTCGCCGAACAGCATGGCGCTGTTCTCCCGGAAGAACAGCGGGTTCTGCACCCCCGCGTAGCCGGACGCCATCGACCGCTTGAACACGATCACCTGCTCCGCCTCCCAGACCCGCAGCACCGGCATGCCCGCGATCGGGCTGGCCGGGTCGTCCATCGCGGCCGGGTTGACGGTGTCGTTGGCACCGATGACCAGGACGACGCCGGTGGCGGCGAGGTCGTCGTTGATCTCGTCCATCTCCAGGACGATGTCGTAGGGCACCTTCGCCTCGGCGAGCAGCACGTTCATATGGCCGGGCAGCCGCCCGGCGACCGGGTGCACGCCGAAGCGCACCCGCACGCCGCGCTCGCGCAGCCGCCGGGTGAGCTCCGCGACCGGGTGCTGCGCCTGCGCCACCGCCATGCCGTAGCCGGGCGTGATGACGACCGACTCGGCCTGCGCCAGCTGCCGGGCCGCCTCCTCGGCGCGGACCTCCCGGTGCTCGCCCTGCTCCTCGCCGCCGCCCGACGAGGTCTCGATGCCGAAGCCGCCCGCGATGACGGACAGGAAGGAACGGTTCATCGCCCGGCACATGATGTACGACAGGTACGCACCCGAGGAGCCGACCAGCGCGCCGGTGACGATGAGCAGGTTGTTGTCGAGCAGGAACCCGGCGGCCGCCGCGGCCCAGCCGGAGTAGCTGTTGAGCATGGAGACGACCACGGGCATGTCGCCGCCGCCGATCGAGGCGACCAGGTGCCAGCCCAGTGCGAGGGCGAGCACGGTGACCGCGATCATCAGGCCGAGGCCGGGGCTGACCGTGAACCAGACCGTCAGCGCCACGAACGCGCCCAGCGCGCCGATGTTCAGCGCGTTCTTGCCGGGCAGCACCAGCGGGCGCGAGGCGATCCGCGCGGACAGCTTGAGGAAGGCGACGACCGAGCCGGTGAAGGTGACGGCGCCGATGAAGATGCCGATGAACACCTCGGCGTGGTGGATGCCCAGCAGGTCGGCGGCGACGGCGCTCTGGGCGTCGCCGTGCGCCTCGACCTCCAGGTAGCTGTTCCAGCCGACCAGCACCGCGGCCAGGCCGACGAAGCTGTGCAGGACGGCGATCAGCTCCGGCATCTGCGTCATCTCGACCTGCCGCGCCCGCCACAGGCCGATCGCTCCGCCCAGCGCCATCGCGAGGACGATCAGGGCGACGGCGCCGGCGGTGATGCTCTGCGCCGCCACCACGATGGTGGCGACCAGCGCGAGCGCCATGCCGGCGATGCCGTAGACGACGCCGGCGCGCGAGGTGCGGTGCTGGGAGAGCCCGGCCAGGCTGAGGATGAACAGCAGGGCGGCCACCAGGTCCGCGGCGTGGGCTGCCGTTGTGGCGGTCATCGGCCTCAGCGCCTTTCGGGGGACGTCGAGAACATGCTCAGCATGCGGCGGGTGACGGCGAAGCCGCCGAAGATGTTGACGCTGGTCAGCAGCAGCGCCACGAAGGCCAGCACGGTGACCAGGGTGCGCTCGTGCCCGATCTGGAGCAGCGCGCCGATCACCACGATTCCGGAGATCGCGTTGGTGACCGACATCAGCGGGGTGTGCAGGGCGTGGTGGACCTTGCCGATCACGTAGTAGCCGATCACCACGGCGAGCGCGAACACCGTGAAGTTCTGCGCGAGTTGGGCCGGGGCGTAGGCGACCAGCAGGAACATCGCCAGCATCCCGGCGCCGATCAGGCCGAACCGGGCCGCCGGGGTGAGCCGGGGCCGCCCGGGCTCGGCGGGGGGCTCGGCGGACGCCGCCACCGCGGGGGCGGGCGCGGCCGAGACGGCCACGGGCGGCGGCGGCCAGGTGACCTCGCCCGCGCGGGCCACCGTCACCGCCCGCTGCACCACGTCCTCGAAGTCCAGGACCAGCCGGCCGTCCTTGCCCGGTGTCAGCAGCTTCAGCAGGTTCACCAGGTTGGTGCCGAACAGCTGCGAGGCCTGGGCCGGCAGCCGGGAGGCGAGGTCGGTGTAGCCGATGATGGTGACGCCGTTGCCGGTGACCACCGTCCGGCCGGCGACCGTGCCCTCGACGTTGCCGCCCTGCGCGGCGGCCATGTCGACGACGACGCTGCCCGGCTTCATCGCCGCCACGTCCGCCGCGGTGAGCAGCCGCGGGGCCGGCCGGCCGGGGATCAGCGCGGTGGTGACCACGATGTCCACGTCCTGCGCCTGCGCGTGGTACAGCTCGGCCGCCGCACGGTCGTAGTCGGCCGAGGTCGCCTTGGCGTAGCCGTCGGTGCTCGCCTCCTGGGCGACGTCCACCGCCAGGTACTCGCCGCCCAGCGACCTGACCTGGTCGGCGACCTCCGGGCGCGGGTCGGTCGCCCGGACGACGGCCCCCAGGCTGGAGGCGGCGCCGATCGCGGCGAGTCCGGCCACGCCGGCCCCGGCCACCAGGACCTTCGCCGGGGGGACCTTGCCGGCGGCCGTCACCTGGCCGGTGAAGAACCGTCCGAACACGTGGGCCGCCTCGATCACCGCCCGGTACCCGGCGATGTTCGCCATCGAGCTGAGCACGTCCATCGACTGGGCGCGGGAGATCCGCGGCACCGCGTCCAGCGCGAGCGCGGTGACCGGGCGCGCGGCCAGCGCCGCCAGCAGCTCGGGCCGCTGCGCCGGGGCGAGCAGGCCGATCAGGGTCGCGCCGTCGCGCAGCCGGGCGAGTTCGGCGGTCGAGGGGGCGTTGACCTTGAGGACGACGTCGGCCGCCCAGGCGTCGCCGGTCTCCGCGCCGGCCTCGGCGTAGGCGCGGTCGGTGAACCCGGAGGCCGCGCCGGCCCCGGACTCGACCACGACCCGGTAGCCGAGGGCCAGGATGCCCCGCACCGTCGACGGTGTCGCGGCGACCCGGGTCTCCCCGGCGGCCGACTCGGCGACCACGCCGATGCGCTGCGGTGGATGGTGCGTGGAGCCCTGTGCAGTCATCACTCGTGCCTCTCTCATCGGAGAAACCGTTTGACGGCGGGATCCGCCTTCCCTGGGAGTCTCGCTCCCTTGGAGGCAGGAACCTACCCGCCACGGCCCCGCGTGGCGACAGGCACGACCGGTGAGCCGCCTCACCGGTTCGTGTCCGGCCGGGCTCAGAATCCTCGGGCGGCGGCCCCGTCGCGCAGCAGGGCGAAGGCCGTGACGGTCTCCTCGGCGGCGATCCTGCCGACCTCCTCGGCGTCCTGCCCGGCGGCGAGCCGGGTCCAGACGGCGCGGGCGAGCACCTGGCGGACGGCCACGTACTGGGCGGCGAGCAGCCGGGCGGCCATGCCGCCGTCCGGGTCCAGGGCCTCGGTGAGCGCGCGGGTGTCGGCGTCGAGGTAGTCCACCAGGTGGGCGGAGAGGCTGGGGGTCTCGTAGACCAGCCGGAGGAAGGCGATCGCCTGGGGGTTGGCGGTCATCCCGGTGCTGGGGTCGCGGTCCGCCAGTCCCCGGAGGCGGTGGCGTTCCAGCGCGTCCAGCGGCGTGAGGCCGGCGGCGCGCTCCCGCACCACCCGTCCGGCCTCGCCGAGGTGGTCGGCGAAGCGGTGCAGGACCAGCTCCTCCTTGCTGGCGAAGTAGCGGAACAGGGTGGGCTTGGAGACCTCGGCGGCGGTGGCGATCTCGGCCACCGAGACCTGGTCGAAGCCGCGGGCGAGGAAGAGGGAGATGGCGGTGTTCGCGATGGCCTGGCGGGTGCGCTGCTTCTTCAGGCTCCGCAGGCCCGGATCGGTGTCGTTCTCGTCGGGGTTCATGACACAAGCGTAACTCAGGAATGTTTGTTACTCGGTTGCTTTCATTACCGAGTTGCTGTTCTATGGCGTGGAGAGGCGACCGAGAGGGGCGAGGCACATGACGACCGTGGTGATCGCGGGGGCGGGGCCGACCGGACTGACCCTGGCGTGCGGGCTGGCCCGGCAGGGCGTGGCGGTCCGGGTGATCGACCGGGCGGCGCGGTTCCCCACCGGGTCGCGCGGCAAGACGCTCAACCCGCGCAGCCTGGAGATCCTCGCCGACCTGGGCCTGGGCGAGCGGCTGACGGCGGCGGGCCGTACCCATCTGCCGTTCCGCAAGTACTTCGAGGGCCGGTTCGTCAATGAGACCGAGCCGTTCGCCGGCGCGGTCCCCACCGCCGCCACCCCGTACGCGGCGAGCCTGTGGCTGCCGCAGACCCGGGTCGAGCGGCTGCTGCGCGAGCGGCTCGCCGGCCACGGGGTGCGGGTCGAGACCGCCACCGAACTGGTGGACCTGCGGCAGGACGGCGCCGGGGTCGAGGTCCGGCTCGCGGACGGCGGGCGGATCGCCGCCGAGTACCTGGTCGCCTGCGACGGCGGACGCTCCACGGTGCGCGGGCTGCTCGGAATCCCGTTCGTCGGCGTCGGCGACCCGGAGCCGGCGATGGTCTGCGGCGACGTGGAGGTCGAGGGGCTGGACCCGGGCGCCTGGCACCAGTGGTTCGGGCCGGGGGGCGCGTTCATGCTCTGCCCGTTCACCGGCACCCGCCGCTGGCAGCTCCAGTCGAGCCCGGAGACGGACGCCGACGGCCGACCGGTCGCCCCGTCGCTGGAGGGCTTCCGGCGGCTGGCGGCGCTGCACACCGGGCGCACCGACCTCCGGCTGTCCAACGCCACCTGGCTGTCCACCTGGCGGGTCAACGTCCGGATGGCCGAGCGCTACCGCGAGGGGCGGGTGTTCCTGGCCGGCGACTGCGCGCACGTCCACCCGACGGCGGGCGGGCTCGGCATGAACACCGGTGTCCAGGACGCCTGGAACCTCGCCTGGAAGCTCGGGTACGTGCTGCGCGGCCTCGCCGGACCGGCCCTGCTGGACACCTACCAGGAGGAGCGGCTGCCGATCGCGGCCTGGACGCTGGACGTCACCAGTGCCGGGATGGCGGCCGTCATGGACGGGGCCGCGACCCCCGGCGTCGGCGTCGAGGCGGGCGGGGTGGGCGGCCTCACCGGCCTGGCGCTGGGCTACCGGTGGAGCAGCCTGGCCGCCGACCGCCTCGCCGGGGCCGTTCGGGCGGGGGACCGGGCCCCGGACGGTCCGTGCGCCGGGCCCGACGGCGCCCGGGCCCGGCTGTTCGAACGCTTCGCCGGCGACCACTTCACCCTGCTGGGCCTCGGGCCGGGCGCCCGCCCCGCCCTGGCCGCCCTGGCCGCGCTGCCCGGCCACGTCCGCCCGGTGCCGGTCGAGGACCCCGACGGCACGGTCCGCCGGGCGCACGGGATCACCGGCGACGCCCTGGTGCTGGTCCGGCCCGACCACCACATCGCCCTCACCGCCCGGCCGCACGACCACGCCGCGGTGTCCGGGTACCTGGCGTCGCTCGGGGCGTAGGGCTCCTGCCGACCGGGCGTCAGGGGCGGGGCCGGACGGCCATGCCGGGCCGCCGCCGGTGGACCGTCAGGTAGACGACGCCCTGCGGCCCCGCCACCACACCACGCGCGGCGCCGTGCGGCACCAGCCGCAGCACGCCCGGCTCCAGCGGGTGCGCCACGCCGCCGCAGCGCAGCGTGCCCTGCCCGGCGAGCCCCAGCACCAGCACGTCCAGGTCCGCTTCGACGTGCTCGGCGACGGACGCCTCCGGCCGCAGCCGCACCACGTTCGCGTCCAGCTGGCGCTCCGCCCCGGTCAGCCGCCACAGCGCCCCGGCCCGGTCGGCTGCCGCCTCGCGCAGCAGTTCGTCCAGGACCACGCCCTCGCCGAGGGCCTCCGCATCCGTCATGCCGGACATCATCCCATCCGCGCCGGGGCGTCCTCCGGCCCGCCGGGCGGTCCGGCGCCTACCGCCCGGCCGCCTCCGGGCCGGCCAGGGCGACGGGCAGGCCGGCCTCGATGCGCTCCAGCAGCCGGCCGCCGTGCACGCCGGGGGCGTCGAAGTGGCGCAGCTCGTCGGGGTCGTCCTCGCCCTCGGCGCGCAGTACCTCGGGCACCAGCACGCTCTCCGGGGCGACCGGCGGTGCCTCGGGGTCGGGCGCCAGGTACGGGGGCGCGATCACCGGGCCGTGCAGGGTGCCGCCGATGAGGTCCGGCTCGAACTCGGAGGACAGGACGGTGACCCGGGCGTGCAGGTCGCCGTTGACCATCACCAGCTTCTCGGTCATGTGGCCGATGAACGCGCCGACCCGGACGTCCCCGCGGACCAGGAGCTTGACGTCGCCCTCCAGGTGGACGGCGGCGGCCCGGAGGTCGCCGAGGACGATCAGCGCGGGGCAGCCGTCGTCGATGTTGAGGATCGCGCCGCCCACGGTGAGGTCGCCGTCGACGATGTAGCCGGTGCCCTCCGGCTCGGCGGCGTCGAGGTCGAGGAGCCCCTCGACCGAGAGGTCGCCCGGGTGGACGTCGTACTCCTCCTCGTAGAGGTTCTCGTAGCAGTCCTCGGGCAGCCCGCGGCGCTCGAAGAGGGCGACGGACTCGTCCCAACTGTGCAGTGCGGTCGTGATGTTCATGGGCGCAACTGTGCCACGAGGCACTGTCAGCCGCCCCCGCCGGGCCGCTCCGGCGGGGGCGGGCGCCTCAGCCCTGCGG